>JBGPNU010000101.1:0-9946 GCA_041487675.1 Binatus sp. (SeqCode) | reverse complement strand
CGCTCGTGGCGGCGCGGACTTCGGTGGCGGTGATTTCAGCGATTTCTTCGGCCAGTTTTTCGGCGGCGGCGGGCGGCGCGGCCCGACCCGCTCCCGCGGGGGCGCATCGCGTGGATTTTCGGGCTTCGACTTCGAGACCGAGCCGCCACGAGCGCCCGATCTGCGCGCCGAAGTAAAAATCTCGCTCGCGGACGCGATCAAGGGCGGGAAGCATCGCCTCGATCTGATCGCCGAAGACGAATGCGCCACCTGTGGCGGCAGCGGGATGGTCGCGCGCGAGGAGCGTCAGGGCAAGACCCGGGTGATTCGCTCGGCCCAGCCATGTCCGGGCTGCGGCGGCCATGGCGTGGTGCAGGCCCGGCGCACGCTCGAAGTCACGATACCCGCGGGATCGGCGGACGGCACCCAACTTCGTCTGAAGGGGCAGGGCGGCCGCGCGCCGCGTCCCGATGAAAATGGCGATCTGTTTCTCACGGTTCGAATCGAACCGAATCCGGTGTTCATGCTCTCGGGCCGCGACCTCCGGGTCCAGTTGCCGGTCTGGGACTACGAAGCGGCGCTCGGCGCCGAGATCACCGCGCCCACGGTGGGCGGCAGGGTATCGCTCAAAATTCCAGCCGGGAGCCAGACCGGACGGGTGATGCGACTGCGCGGCCGCGGGATCCCCGCGCGCGGAAGAGAGCCTGCGGGAGATTTGCTCTACGAACTCAAGGTGCTTGCGCCGACCGACCTGAGCGCCGACGAGCGCGCCCTGATGGAGCAGCTTGCCGAGCGCTTGAAGGCGCGCGGAATCCCGGATCCACGCGCCGAAATGATGGCGCCAAAATGACCCGGAGTTGATGCGAAATGGCGCGGCGAACCTCAACCCCAATTTCATCGGCATCGTCTTCATCGGGATCGTCTTCGATGCGCAAACGTCGTCGCGGCGCGCGCGGCGAAGTCGTGCTGGTGAGCCGGAGCGTGTTCTGCTCGATGTGCGGAATCAGCGAGCGGCAGCTCTCAATCTGGGAGCGGGAGGATCTGCTGGCGCCGGTACGAATCAAGCAAGGCGACCGGCGCGCGGAGCCGCTCTACGATCGCAAGGCGCTCCACCGGGCGCGCGTGATTCGCACGCTCAGCGAGGAACTCGAAGTGAACCTGCCCGGAATCGGGGTCATCCTGAATCTGCTGGATCGGATGGCGCGGTGAGGAGAGGGGAGGAGGGAGCAGAGATGCAATCACGAAACCCCTTACGGGTTTCGGACTTCCCGTCTGTTAAGAAAAGGGAAGATGCGGCCTGACGGCCTGTTAGAAGTATGAGTGAGGAGAGGAGTTTTTTTGGTGTCATGCACTTCCTGCCCTCACCGGCCGTGTGCCAGTGGCACCTCCCGTGAAAGAACGGGCGAGGTAACGCGCGTTGATGCAGTTTTAGCGCAGGAATAACCTCATCCTGATGAGTCGAGAATCCCGAAATAGTGTGCGCGATGCGATTGCGGCGGCGCTGGAGCGCGCCGCGATTCCGCCGGGCACAACGATCCTGGTCGGGCTTTCCGGCGGCGCCGATTCGGCCGCGCTGATGCATGCGATGCTCGATCTTCGAGCGCGATTCGAAGTCGAAATCGCAGCCGCCCATTTGAACCATCGGATTCGCCCCCACGAATCGGATCGCGACGAGGCCTTTGTGCGTGAGATGTGCGCGCGGCTCGGGGTCGAGCTCCGCGTGGAATGCGCGCACGGACTCGACGCCGACTCGCCGAATCTCGAGGAGCGCGCGCGCGACGCGCGGCATCGGTTTCTGAATCGCACTGCCGATGCGCTCGGCGCCGACTATATCGCGCTGGGGCATCATGCGGACGACCAGGCCGAGACCGTGCTGATGCGCCTGTTGCGCGGCGCGGGCGGCGCCGGTTTGGCCGCGATGGCCGGCTGCGGGCCGGGCCGCCTGATTCGGCCGATGCTCGCGCTTTCTCGCGCGGAGATTCTCGCCTACATCCACGCGCGCGGGATCGCGTTCGTCGAGGACTCGAGTAATCGGTCGCCGGCGATTCTACGGAGTCGGATTCGCACCGAGCTGATTCCGATGCTCGAGCGCGAGTACGCGCCCGGCCTTCGCCGCAGGCTCTCCGAAGTCGCGGGCGAGATGCGCTCGGTCGATGATTTTCTAGTCGCGGCTGCGTCGATTGAATTTAACGCGATGCGATCAGACGGCGCGCTCGACGTGGCGCGCTTCGGCGCGCTCGCACCCGCGATTCAGATGACGGTGCTGCGGCTTTGTCTTGGCGCACGAATGGGATCGCTCCGGCGAATCACGCGGGCGCATCTCGAAGCTCTTCGGCGCCTGGCCGTCGGCGGCGGGCCGAGCGATTCGATCGACCTTCCAAACGGATGGCGCGCCGAGCGCGAGTACAATCTTATCCGCGTCGTTAACACGACGCCCGCGAATGCCGAAGCGTTCTCGGTAGCGCTCCGCCTCGACGGAATCACGATTGTCGAAGCGGCGAGCTACCGGTTTGAGGCCTCGACAATCGCGGTCGCCGCCGCCGATGCCTCGATCCCGAGCAATCTGCGAGTCGCGCTGTTCGACGCGGCGGAGATTGCGGATTCGGGCCTGGTGGTCCGTAACTTTAGGAACGGCGATCGGATTCATCCGCTCGGGATGCGCGGCGCGCGCAAGGTCAAGGATGTGTTTATCGATCGGAAGCTGCCACGCGGAGATCGGGGCCGCTTTCCAATCGTTACGATTGCCGGCCAGGTCGCGTGGCTACCGGGGCTTGCGCGCGGAAGCGCCGCGCTCGTCACCAAAGCAACGGACACCATACTGCGCGTTGAAGCGCGTGAAATCGCGGTTTAGCGCCGCCCTCGTTGCGTGCGTGTGAACGGGCATGATACTTTTTTGAGTAGCATGAACCAGTTTTCACGCAGTATTGCGTTGTGGCTAGTGCTGGGACTGATGTTCCTGCTGCTGTTCAATATCTTCAGCAGGCAGCAGCCGCGCGAGCCCGAAATAATCTTCTCCGACTTCCTGAACCAGGTCGATAAGAACCAGGTCGCGCAGGCGACTATTCAAGGCAACCTGATCAAGGGCGACACCACCAGCGGTGAGCATTTCAAGACCTACGCGGCGGAATATCCCGACCTGGTCAAAACGCTGCGCGAGAAGGGCGTAAAAATTGCGGCCAAGCCGGCCGAGGGCGATCCGTGGTGGATGGTCGCGCTGGTGCAATGGTTCCCGGTGCTGGTGCTGGCCGCGCTGTGGATTTTCTTCATGCGCCAGATGCAGATCGGCGGCGGCAAGGCGATGTCATTCGGTAAGAGCCGCGCCAAACTGCTGACCGAGAATACCCACAAGGTTACCTTCGCCGACGTCGCGGGAATCGACGAGGCCAAGGACGAACTCGAAGAGATAATTCAGTTTCTGCGCGACCCGAAGCGCTTCACGCGGCTGGGCGGCCGAATCCCCAAGGGTGTGCTGCTGGTCGGGGCGCCGGGAACCGGCAAAACGCTGCTCGCACGCGCGATCGCGGGTGAAGCGGGAGTGCCATTTTTTTCGATTTCCGGCTCGGACTTCGTCGAGATGTTTGTGGGCGTGGGCGCTTCGCGCGTGCGCGACTTGTTCGTGCAGGGAAAGAAGCATGCGCCGTGCATCATTTTTATCGATGAGATCGACGCGGTCGGACGGCATCGCGGGGCCGGCCTCGGCGGTGGTCATGACGAGCGCGAACAGACGCTCAACCAGTTGCTGGTCGAGATGGACGGGTTCGAGGCGAACGAGGGCGTGATCCTGGTCGCGGCGACCAATCGTCCCGACGTGCTCGATCCGGCGCTGCTCCGCCCGGGACGATTCGATCGGCGGGTGGTGGTGCCGCTTCCCGACGTGAAGGGGCGCGAGGGGATCATGAAGGTCCATACGCGCAAGGTGCCGCTGTGCGACGACGTTGACAGTTCGAAAATTGCGCGCTCGACGCCCGGCTTTACCGGCGCGGACCTGGAGAACCTGGTCAACGAAGCCGCGCTGCTGGCGGCGCGGCGCAACAAAGACAAGGTCGAGATGGCGGACTTCGAGCTGGCCAAGGACAAGGTCACGATGGGCGCGGAGCGGCGCTCGATGGTGATATCGGGGGCGGAGCGCAAGATAATTGCGTATCACGAGGGCGGGCACGCGCTGGTGGCGATGCTTCAGCCGGGCGCCGATCCGGTCCACAAAGTCACGATCATCGCGCGCGGAATGGCGCTCGGCGTGACGCAGCAATTGCCGCTCGATGATCGCTACACCTATCCGCGCGACTACCTGATGACGCGGCTGGCGGTAATGTTCGGCGGACGCTCGGCCGAGGAACTGATATTCGGACACATGACCACCGGCGCGGGCAACGATATAGAAAAAGCGACCGAGCTTGCGCGCAAGATGGTCTGCGAATGGGGCATGAGCAAGGAGCTTGGCCCGATGACGTTCGGGCGCCGCGAGGAGCAGGTCTTTCTGGGCCGCGATATCGGGCACCAGAAGGATTATTCCGAGCACACCGCGCTAGAGATCGATCGCGAAGTGCGGCGGATCATCGACGACGCCTATCAAAAAGCGCGTCAGCTTCTGTCGGACCATCTGCCGCTGCTCCATGAGGTCGCGGCGCGCCTGCTCGATAAAGAAGTGCTCGACGGCAGCGAGGTCGGGGCGATGGTGACGGCGTTTCGGGAAGGGCGCGAGATGCCTCCGTCGGCGGCGCCGGTGCGCAACGATTTTCCGCCGCGTCCGGGCGCGGATGCGGGCAAGGAGAAGCGCGCCGAGGACGAGGGCACGGTGCCCGGACTGCCGCCCAAGCCAGTACTGGTCTGAACGATTTCGCGATCAGTTGACCGAATCGAGCGGCCGGCCTGACCCGCGGATATTCTCCGCGACGATGGGCGTGGGGGTGGGGCAGGTGCGGTTGAAATCTAAATCGCCTTATAACTCCGGCACCCGCGTGAGCTCGCGCGAATCGGCGCGTTTGCGCTCTCTGCCCGCAAGTCTCAAACTTCGCGACGGCCGGGTCATAAAATTTCCCGCGGTCATGGGCGTGCTCAACGTTACCCCCGATTCGTTCTCGGACGGTGGGCGCTATCTCTCTTCGGACCGCGCCGTCGAGCACGCGCTCGCGATGGAAGCCGCGGGCGCCGACCTGATCGACGTCGGCGGCGAATCGACCCGTCCGCTCGGTGCGCGTGAAGTCCCGGTCGAGGTGGAGTTGGAGCGCGTAAGCCGGGTGCTCGCGAGACTCGGCAAGCGGCTCCGTATTCCGCTTTCGATCGATACCCGGCGGGCGGTGGTCGCGCGTCTCGCAATCGAGTCGGGTGCGGCGATAATCAACGACGTAACCGCGCTCGAGCACGATCCCGAAATGATCCGGCTCGCCGCGCAAACGAAATGCGCGGTGGTGCTGATGCATATGCGCGGCGGTCCCGCCGACCATATCAAGTTCGCGCGTTACCGCGACGTGGTCCTTGAAGTCTCGAACTACCTGGCGGAGCGCGCGCGATTTGCGCTCCGGGCGGGAGTCGCGCGCTCGCGAATCGTCCTCGATCCGGGACTAGGCTTCGCCAAGAACGCTGCGCATAATCTAAAACTGCTGGCCGCCTTGCCTGCGCTGTGCGCGCTCGGCTATCCGGTATTGGTGGGCGCGTCGCGAAAAACTTTTGTGGCCAGGATAGCCGGCGCGGGCGAGCGCGAGTTGGAGTTCGGTACGGCGGCGGTAAATGCGGTCGCGATCGTAAACGGCGCATCGATGGTGAGAGTGCACGACCCGGCCGCGGCCGCAGCCGTGGTGCGGATGGCGGCGGCGATGGCGGGCCGGGATCGGCGTTTCAGGCGCGATGCATAACTACATGCCCATGATACCGCCACCGAGGTGGCAGGATCTTCTCGACGTACTGATCGTCGCGTACGTGATCTATCGGGTCGCGCTGCTGATTCGCGGCACGCGCACGATGCAGATGGTGCTCGGGATGGTTATTGTGGGCGGCGCATTCGTGGCGTCGCAGGTGCTGGGACTGTTCACGCTCAACTGGCTGCTGAACAACTTTCTGAGTTCGCTGTTCGTGATACTGGTGGTCATCTTTCAGGCCGATATACGCCGCGCGCTCACCCGGGTCGGTGCGCGGTCGTTCTTCGGGCGCAACGTCGCGGCGGCCACGGCGGCCGACGAAATCGCAACCGCGGTGGCGTGGCTTTCGGCGCGTAAAATCGGCGCGCTGATCGTGATCGAGCAGAACGATGGACTCGCGGAGTTTGTCGAGAGCGGCAGATTCGTGGACGCGAAGGTTTCGCCCGAGTTGCTGGAAACTATTTTCATGGATGGCTCTCCGCTGCATGACGGCGCCGTGATCGTCAACGGCGACACCGTGCTCGCGGCGGCGTGCCTGTTGCCATTGTCGCAGAATCCGAGCGTGAGCCTGTCGCTCGGCACGCGTCATCGCGCGGCGATTGGGATGAGCGAGGACAGCGACGCCGTGGTGCTGGTGGTATCGGAGGAAGACGGAACAATTTCGCTCGCGCGCGGCGGCATCCTCACCCGGGGACTGGAACCGGCCGGGGTACTGTCCATGCTAAGGAAGCTGCCGGGTTAGTGCCGCGCAGACAAAGCCGCAGAGCAAGGCCGCCGACAGGCGAAAAAAGCATGTACCAGGTGACGGGCAGTGTGGTTGCCGGGCGATTTCCTGTTTCTTGATGAAAGCGGCGATTTGGGATCCGCCGCGGGTCGCACGCCGATCTTCGCGATCGGCATCCTTCATCTCAACGCTCGCGACACGCTCAAGCGCGCCATCAAGAGAGCGCGGCGAAAATCCCTCGGACGCCACGCTCCGCTCAACGAGATGAAGTGGTCGCAAAGCAGCGACAGGGTCCGGATGGCGGTCATCGGCCAGATCGTCCGCGAGGCCTCACAGATCGCGGGTGTTTCGGCCTGTGTGATCGACAAGCAATGGATAAGCACGACGCTCGCCCGACGGCGGGAGGAAGTCCGATACAACTACGCCGTCAGATTCGCGCTGGAGAAGGGAGGTCTCTTCGTCGCTTCCGCAAAGGGCCGAAGGATTCATCTCGCGATCGACGCCAGGAACCGGCGCGCGACGGACACCCTGACCGAGTACGTCGAGCTTCTGATGGCCAATGATGAGATACCCTGCATCGTCGGCGTAACTTCGGACGATTCGGCGCGGAGACCACAGCTTCAAGCCGCCGACTTCGTGATTGGATCGATTTATTCCGCGTACGCTCACGGCGACTGGCGGTATCTGAACGCCCTTAAGGATGGTGGGATACGGGTCGAATTGCGAACCCTAAAAAAGAAGACGCCAGCCCCCTGAGGCCTCTTTGAGTGCCCGAATCCACGGGCGAGGTGACTCAGGACTTACGCTGGCAAAATGAAGTATAACCTAAAATTAGAGATATATGTCAAGCGCCCCGCACAGCCGTGCGAGCATAGTGGCAATAGGTGCCTGAAGGAGCAAAGTCGCAACCCAAGATGGAACCCTGGTACAAAATCGTCCAGCCGCGAGCGGAGGTTTAGGGGTATTCGCCAATCAGCGGCGGTGCCAAGCAGATGAGGCTCGGAGATTTCATAAGGCCATTTGCGATTCGTGGAGCGTCACGGCTGCGGGTCAGCAACTCCGGCCTTCGCGTGCTCGCGCTGCTGCTCGCGATCGGGCTCTGGGTATTCGTCAATGCCGGCGAGCAAGGCTCGGTCGAGTCGCTCACGGTTCCTATTAGCTACCGCTCGCTTCCGGCCGGGATGGTGATCATGAACCATCCGCCGGACTTTGTGAAAATTGAAGTCGCCGGCCCGCGCACGATTCTGTCGCTGGTGAATCCGGAACGGCTGACGCTCAAGCTCGATTTGGCCGGGGTCGCCTTCGGCCAGTCGGAGTTCAAGGTTTTTCCCGCGATGTTCAACACGCCGCGCGGGACCACCGTGGCCAGCATCTCGCCGGATCAACTCGCGCTCGATATCGATCACGTCGTCAGCCGTGAGCTGCCGGTCCATCTTGCGGTCCAGGGCAAGGTCGCGCAGGGCTACCAGATTTCGGCGGTCGAGATTACGCCGCCGAGCGTGACAGCAATCGGGCCGAGCCGCTTCGTCACGCAGCTTACGTCGATCGGCACCGAGCCGTTCGACTTGCGGGGCTTGAATGCCGATGCCGTCCGCCCGGTGTATATCGCGACTCCCAATCCCGCGCTACGATTCTCCGCCGAGCGCGTCGAGGCGCGGGTAAACGTCGCGGAAATGATCACCGACCGCGAATTCCGTGCGGTGGAGGTGGAGGTCAAGGATAGCGACTTCAAGTTTCGAGTCGATCCCAAACAGGCGACGCTCACGATTCGCGGCCCCGCGGTGCGGCTCGCGGGTCTGGACGCGAAAGGCCTCGCGTATGTGGACGCCAAGGGCGTCGCGCCGGGTTCGCACGAATTGCCGTTGCAGGTGACGCTGCCGGACGGAATGCAGTTGGTGCGCCAGTCGCCTGACAAGGTTAGAATCCGGATGTATCGGGAGAAGCGAACCACCAGCGCCGATGAGCACCCATCGTAAATTATTCGGCACCGACGGCGTCCGCGGAGTCGCCAACCAGGAGCCGATTACTTCCGAAACCGCGCTTCGGCTCGGCCGCGCGCTCGCGTACGTGTTCCGAAACAACTCCGGGCGCCATCGCCGCATTTTGATCGGAAAGGATACGCGGCTCTCGGGTTACATGCTCGAGACCGCGCTGGAATCGGGGATTTGCTCGATGGGCGTGGACGTTTGGCTGGTCGGTCCGCTGCCCACTCCGGCCATAGCGTTTCTGACCCGCAGCATGCGCGCCGATGCGGGCGTGGTGATCTCAGCCTCGCACAATCCCTTCCAGGACAACGGAATCAAATTTTTTTCGCGCGAGGGATTCAAGCTCGACGACGAGACCGAGCGGCGAATCGAAGAGCTGGTGTTCGACGACGCCGAATTGGCCACGCATCGCGCGCGCGCCGACGATATCGGCAAGGCCACCAGGATCGATGACGCGCTCGGCCGCTACCTGGTGTTTCTCAAGAACTGCCTGCCGCGCACGGCCGGATTCGACGGGCTCAAGGTCGCGATAGATTGCGCCAACGGGGCGGCCTACAAGGTGGGTCCCGATGCGCTCGAGGAGTTGGGCGCCGAGGTCATCGCGGTCGCGGTCGAGCCCGACGGCAAGAATATCAACTTGAATTGCGGCGCGGTGCATCTCGACCTGATTCGCGAAACGGTTCTGCGCGAGCATGCAAACGTGGGGATCGCGCTCGACGGCGACGGCGATCGCGTGATGCTGGTCGATGAGCGCGGCGAGACGTTCGACGGCGACGACGTCATGGCGCTGCTCGGGCGCAAGCTCGCCGCCGAGGGCAGGCTCGCCGGCAACGCGGTGGTCGCGACCGTGATGAGCAACTTCGGCCTCGAAGTTGCGCTCCGCGACGCGGGTGTGCGCCTGATCCGCACCGAAGTGGGCGACCCCGCGGTCGCGCGCGAGATGCGGCTTAATTCCTACAATCTCGGCGGGGAACAGTCGGGCCACGTGATCTTCATGGATCATTCCACCACCGGCGACGGTCTGATCAGTGCGTTGATGGTATTGGCGATGCTCTCTGAGAGCGGCCGGCCGCTCAGCGAACTGCGCGCGATGCGCCGCGTGCCGCAGGTTCTCGAGAACGTGCCGGTCCGCAAGCGGGTGCCGCTAAGCCGGATGCCCGACGTTCAGCGCATCATTGCGCACGCCGAACGCCGCCTCGCCGGCACCGGCCGCCTGCTGGTGCGATATTCAGGGACCGAGATGCTCGCGCGCGTGATGGTCGAGGGCGAGGATGCCGCGCAGATCAGAACCATGGCGGATGAAATCGGCGCCGCGATCCGCAAATCTGCCGGCGTGCTCTGACGGCCCGACTGTCCAGATCAATCCAGATCAATTGAGCAGCCGGGGCTTCGCGTGCGTGCGT
>JBGPNU010000100.1:0-9969 GCA_041487675.1 Binatus sp. (SeqCode) | reverse complement strand
GCGCACCGACTCGGCGCCGGTGGTGTTGGGCGGCTCGGTCGCGATCATGCACAGCGTTTGCAGGAGATGGCTCTGCACCATGTCGCGCAACGCGCCCGCGTGATCGTAGTACGATGCGCGGGTGCCGACGCCCTCCGCCTCGGCGACTGTAATCTGAACGTGATCGACGAAGCGCGCAGTCCAGATCGGTTCGAAGATGGCGTTGGCGAACCTGAGCACCATCAGGTTCTCGACCGTTTCCTTGCCGAGGTAGTGATCGATTCGAAAAATTTGTCCTTCGTCGAAATGCCGGGCGAGTTGGCCGTTGATCTCCGATGCGCTTGCGAGGTCGGCGCCAATGGGCTTTTCGACCACGACCCGGGTGAACGGATGCCCGGTCTCGTGCGGATGGATCAATCCGGCCTTGGTCATTCCCTCCGAACAGGTGTCGATAAAAGCGGGCGGGATCGCGAAATAGAACACGCGATTTCCCGTGGTGCCACACTCGATGTCGAGCGCCTCGAGCCTTCTCCGCAGATTGTCGTAGTCGGCCGCTTCGGTGAAGGAGCCGCGGTTGAAATGGAGCAGGGGAGCGAACTTCGCCCAATGATCTTCCTTGATTGGGCGGCGCGAAAACTGCTCGATTCCGCTGCGCGCAAACGCGCGGTACTTATCGTCGTCGAGATCCTCCATCGAGAATCCGAGGATCGCAAATTTCTCGGGCAATTCGCCGTCGAGCGAAAGGTTGTAGAGCGCCGGAATCAGCTTGCGATGGCTCAAATCGCCGGCGCCGCCGAAGATCACCACGATGCACGGATCGTAAGGATGGCGTTCCTTGACCGAATGATTCAGATGGCTCGGATCGGCGGTCCGGTTTGCAGTCGCGGCCATGATGCCAGCCTCTTAAGCCTATTCTTTGACGACCGCGTGGCCGCCGAACTCACTGCGCAGCGCCGCCAGCAATTTCTCGCCGAAGGTGCCCTCGGCGCCCTTGTCCGCGCGCGATCGGAAACGCGCGAACAGCGACATCGTGATTATCGGCATCGAGACGTCCTTGTCGATCGCGTCCTGCACCGTCCAGCGGCCCTCGCCCGAATCCACCACGAAGCCCTTGATCCGCTTCAGACCCGGGTCGCGCTGCAATGCGTCGGCGGTCAGCTCCAGGAGCCATGACCGCACCACGCTGCCTTGTCCCCAAAGATTTGCGACCTTCGCGAGATCGAGCCGGTACTCGGATTTGTGCATCGCCTCGAAGCCTTCCGCATACGCCTGCATCAGCCCGTACTCGATTCCGTTGTGAATCATCTTCACATAGTGGCCCGCGCCCGGGCCGCCCATGTAGCCGTAGCCATCCGGCGGGGCCAGCGTCTTGAAGATCGGTTCGTAGCGGCGAAAAATTTCCTGATCACCGCCGATCATCAGGCAATATCCAACCTTGAGGCCCCAGATGCCGCCGCTGGTGCCGGCATCGATATGGTGCAGCTTTTTCTTCGCCAGTTCGCCGGCCCGGCGGACATCGTCGTGAAAGTTGGTGTTGCCACCGTCGATAATGGTGTCGCCCGGCTCCAGCAGTTCGGCGAGCTGGTTGATGGTGGTTTCGGTCGGCTCGCCGGCAGGCACCATCACCCACACGCCGCGCGGCGCTTTCAGCCTGGCGGCCATATCCTTCAGCGAACCCACACCGTCCGCGCCGAAGGTGGAGACTTCCTCGAGTTTCGCCGGGTCGAGATCGAACGCGACAATCCTGTGATTGTCGCGGCGCAGGCGCTCGACCATGTTCATGCCCATTTTGCCGAGTCCGACGAATCCGATTTCCATCGAGGGTTGGTTCCTTTTTGAGTCGCGGCGGCGCGTCCGAATGCGAGCCGCGGTGCGCGACAGATCTACTCCGCACGCACGCCAGAATTCGACTGTCCGCCGCAGAATTCAGGCTATTCCAACAACGCTACTCTTCAAAGGGCGACGCGCGCAGCCGCGGCTCAGCGCGCCTTGATGTCATCTTCGAGCATCAGGTTGCGCAAGTCCTGGCGCTCGAAGATATGCGCGACCGTCCGCGTCATTGCGACCGACAGCACTTGCCCCGGCTCGTCGTAGATGCCTGCCTCGTCCTCGGGCCCGAGGCCGAAGGAGCCGACCGGCGGGTCGTAGTAAGTGTCGCTGGTAGTTCCATTCCAGAATGGAACGCTGAAGGGCGGCTTGTAGATCGAGACCTCGATTCGAAATTCCGCCATGGTGCGGAAGACGGAACCGTTGCGGCCGTCGGCGCCCCGGTTTTTCTTCACCCAGCATCGTTTGATCTTGCTCTCCAGCACATACTCGTTGGCGTTCTTCACTCCGGATTTGTATCCGCTGGCATCGGAGGTGAACGCGGTCAACCCGGCCTCATCGGCGGAGCGCGCGATCGCTTTCTGCAAGATCGCCCCGAGCGGATTGCTGTACAGGCGCTGCGTGATCGCGCCGTCCTTATCGAGCGTGACTCCGATCGCCGGATTGCCGTTGAGCGGCGCGGTATCGCTTAACCCAGTGTCGGCCATATCGCGCACATCGGCCGGCATCAGGATCAGGATCGATCGATGCGGATAACTGTTCTGGTAGCCCTTGACCTGGAACGGGTAGTACTCGATCGTCTGGACCGAGGTCGCCGCCGGCGCGGGCGCGTTGCCGAGCCCGACGGCCGCGCATCCCGCAAGCATCGACGCGAGCATCATGCCGGCCGCCACGATTAGCGCGGCTTGGCTGGTGATCGATCGCCGCACGACGCCTCTTATCGCTGTGCGACCTGGGCTCGCTCGCGGAAGAGAAAGAGCGTGCCGCCGACCTCGAGCCGATCGCCGCTCCTCAGCGCATAGCGGCCCGCCACCGGTTGTCGATTCACAAAAATCTGGCCACCGGTGGGACTGATCACGAAATTCTTTCCCTCGCGCCTGATGATCGCATGACTGCCGAGCACGGTCTGGTCGCCGAACAGGCCGATATCGCTTTCCTCGGCGCGGCCGATAATCGTCACGCCCTTGGTCAGCGGATATTCGCGGCCTTCGCGCGCGTTGCGGCTCTGGCTGCGCACGACCATCAGCCATCCGCGCTTGAGCAATTCGCCGACCAGCCCGATGAAAAATCCGATTAGTGCGCCGAGAATGATTATCGCGATCGCACGCCCGAACGCCTGCGGAAAGGTGGTGGTCAGACTCTGGTAGAAAAATCCGCCCATCGCTCCGCCCAGCATCCCGCCGATAGCGCCATTGCGCCTGCGCGCGATCGATCCCGACGCCGATCCGACCCCGAGTCCGACCGCGATTCCGAGCACGCCCCATCCGAGGATTCGTCCAGTGAGTCCGCCCAGGACGTCGAACGCGAGTTCGCCGACGATCAGGCCCAAGGCTCCGCCCGCGGCGCCGATCATTCCGCCCACCACGAATCTCCGCGCCGCCTGCCGCCATTGGCCGACGCTCAGCGTTTCGATCGAGGCCAGGAATGCGCTGATGAGCGCGCCGATGAGCGCGCCGAACAGGATATCGCGTCCATAGACCGATCGGATCCCCAGGATCGGCTCCGCCAGGCCCCACGCCGCAAAGCCGCCGAGCGCGCCCGCAGCCGCATAGAAGAGAAGTTTTTCGCTGGAAACGTTACTCGCCATAATTCCTATTGCGATGAACCTTATTACGATGATGCTTCCCGAATAGCATTGCGCGTGGCTCGGTCGCGTTCAAGCGCAAATCGCTGAGCGTCCGATCTCATCATTACGATTTCGACAAGGTGATCGAGCAGGTCAGTCAGGCGGGAATTCCCAAGAGCGAGAACGCTTGCCGCTTATGGTTTCAAGGTCACATAAAGTTCGCGTGCGCTCTCCCAGAAACCAAAGCCAAAAGCCTTAAATCCATCTCTTCCAAAAATTCCGGCGACAAATGGTTTCGGTACTTTGTCAATTACGATCTCACATTTATGGACCAGACCGAGAAACTCAACCTCAGTTTCCGTGGCTAAAGCTGTGTGCGGCTTTTCCTCTCCAATGCCTCCGAGAAGTTCCTCTGTTCCTGATGGAAAGACGTGTGCGTAATCAGGCTTTAAAACTATCGGCTCTGCGCCTGTGTCGAAAATCAGAAGGAGCTTCAGCCATTCGTTGAAGACTGTCCGAAAGCTTACCTCTACAATCGGATACCATTCGCCATTAATTTCCGTAAACGGAATAGTTATCTCAAATTTCTTAGTCGGTCCATTTCGCTTGACCTGCGACATCGGTTAGAAGGCGGTCCGCCACTTGCGCAACGGTAGTGGCTCCATCTTCAGAACCAAAGGGTTTCGAATACCAGCTTTAGATGCCCTTTTTAAGAGGTCAACCAAGTCCTCAGATGATTCAAGTACTTCCTTGTTTTTAACGACTATCCATTTGTCTGGATAGTCGTTCATCCATTGCTTCAAGTAGTCGGCTATCCATTTCAGAGAATCATCTTCCTGTTCTTTAACTGCCTCTTCGATTCCTGACTCATCCGCATATACAAACAAAGAAGGAGAAGGATTCTCTGGGCCAGAAGGCCTTGCCGTTGTCGCGATGTTTGCGAGCCATGAATTGTAGTGGATTGCCTGAGTAGCGCCACCAGGTTGGCTTTCATTTAGCATGACCGATGATCTCCGATTGTATCACTTAAAGATTTCAAACTTACCGCTCGCATAGGTCGCTTTCCCGATTCTTATGGGGGCGGTCACAGCAGGTATGCCGACATCAAAGCGATAGTGATTGGTTACCAATTCAAGCAAGAAGCGCACGTACTCTACTCCCACCGAGACGGGCATTACAGAAGCTGTGGTAGGATACTCATGCTTGGCGAGTACGGCGTCAATGTCAGCCTTTTCTTGTTCCGACAGCGGCGAACCATGAATCTTCTCGAATTGCTCAAGAAGAGATTTCAGGATCGGCTGTGAATAGCCCTTGAAATACCGTTCGAGCGGTTCGTAAATACCAAACCAATTCAGATTTAATTCCCGCTGTTTTCGCATTACCTGCGGCGTAACAGTAGTCGGAACAAACACGTGCAACACTTCAGGCGAATAGGCACCTGCTGAATAACCAGCAATCACAAAACCAAATCCAGGGCGCTCGTCCTTTGGAACTTGATCGAAGGCTATCTTTCGAAAATCCTGTACGAAAGGTTTCACAACCGTCTCGTATATATCGACAAAGAATGCGCTAAGCGCTTCTGCGATTTCGTGAAGTGTCGTTTCTCGGCTGAGAACTCCGTTGGGATCTTTGATCACAAACTCGTGTAGGTAGCTGCCAAGCCAGCGATCCGCAATCATCGGAGTTCCGTAAGTAGCAACGCCGACAGGTCGTTCTCCTAAAGCAAATAATTTGTCCGCGTCTCCGTAGACTTTCATCAATGGTCCTTGGGCCCATTGGCTTATGCTTGCGGGTAGATCGGGAGCCAGTCCCGTCAGTTCTTTTCGAATGCCCGCAAGCGAAGCGGCGCTGTCTGCGCCCACAATTACGGCGTCTGGAACCGTAAGCGACACAATGATGCTCATGGACTCCCCAGTATCGTAACACAACAAACGCGAGCCAAGCGTGCCACATCGGGGGCTTATATTAAAACCCCTGCGACTAGCGAACCCGTATATAGATGCCCAATTTTGCGAGCTGTAACGTCTTCCTCTTGTAGGCGAAACTATAGCGTAGTGTCAACTTAGGGCTCCTCAGGCAAGATGAGCGGCAGGCCGCAGTTGCCGCATTGCCTCGAGAAAATTTTCGCGGGCGCGCCAACGCCCAAAAAAAACAGCTCACCGCATCGCGGGCACTTGAAGGAAAACAGTCTCGAAATGTTGAGCACGCTCACGATCATCGCCAAGCCGGTGCCCGATAGGACCCATCGGAAGATGGTACGAACCACGTCGTCGTAGCCGACGAAGTACGCGATCGTCGCGCCTCCCACCATCCCGGCGAAAAATGTACTCACGTAGTAGAACTGGCGCTGTGCGAGCGCCATGCTCGCCAGCTCGGCGCGATCTTCGTCGGTGATGATCGGCGATCGCGGTGGCGGGATTCCCGCGTCTTCGAGCAGGTCCAAATTCGCGATCCTTTATGGGTCAGTTCGCCTGCGCGGTCCAAGTGCCGCGCCCGCCAACGGCGGGCGGCCTTAACACTGGGTGCAGGGTCACCCCTGCTCCCTGCTCAGTTCGCCTGCGCGGTCCAGGTGCCGCGCTCGCCCGTCGGCGTCGATTCGAAGGTGCCGCTGATTTGATCGACCCGGCGCTGGCCCTCGAAGTAAAAAGTCTCGGTGCCGTACGGGACCTGGAACTGCAGATGGTTGCCGCGGACGAATCCTTCGATCGGGGTCGATCCGAATCCTGACAGATGGATATCGAGCTCGCCGTGCAGGAAGCCATTGGGCTGCGGGCGCAGTCGGAGCTCCATTTCGGGATTGCCGCCGCCGCGAAGACCACTGATCGTGCCGGTGGCGATCGTCGGCCCGAGCATGCTGCTGCCCGAGGACGCCGCGCCGCCGCCCGTCGAGTTGCCGATCGCGCCGCCGCTGCCGGGATAGGTCGCGTACGGTCCGCCGGCGTCGGCGACCACGCGAAATTTCTTCTCGGCGAAAGCTTGGCCGTTCAATAGAAAATTGACCGTGTAGGTTCCCGGAATGAACGCGCCGCCGCGCGAGTTGCCGACGCGTCCGCTGAACGTCACCGCCTTCATGTTGGGCGAGACCGACTGGAAGTCGTTGACGCTGCCGAGCGTTCGCCCGTCGGGGCCGATATACACCGCATCGACCCGATATTGATTGGGCTCGAGCTTGTAGAGCCGATTGTCGAACTTCACCTCCCAGCCGACGAACAACACCTTCGACACCTCGAACAAGCTGGTCGCTCCTGAAATTGCGGCGCCGGTCTTGGTCGTGTTGAGGAAGTCAATGGCCCGAAGCGCCAAAGGCTTCGTGCGTCGCTCGTCGATCATCGCGAGCCGTCGCGCCTCGTCCTCGCGCTTGCGTGTCTCGGCCTTTGCCGCCGCGGCGGTGGCTGCCTCGGCCGCGGCCGCCGAGGCCCTCGCGTTCAGGTCCTGGCTCACCCGGAAGCTTTCCTGCGCGAGCATCTTGTCATCGGAGTAGAGCGCCACCTTGTAGTTGCCGGCCGGCTTGTCGGTCATGGTCGGCATCATCGCGACGGCGCTGAAGTCGGCGGTTTTCTGCGCCGGACCGACAAAGAGGTTCGCGCCGCTCGACGCGATCTGAAGGCCGTTCGGATCGTAAAATCGCGCCTCGACTTTTTCGTCCCGTCCGTCCAACCCCGCGAGCAGGTTTTTGAAGCTCGCGGTCCATTTCAGATAGCGGACATTGGTCAGCTCGCTGTCGTTGAAGGTTGCCTGCGGCGGGCCGAGCGCGGTGCCTTCACGGGTGGAGAGCGCGAGCGTCATCTGCTCGAATTCGAGCGGATTTTCGCGCGCCTTCGCGAGCATCTCCTCATGACGCCACGGAAGCCCGTCGATCAGAGGCTTGATCCCGAGCCGAAGTTGAAGCTCGGGATTCGAATAAATGTAGGTCGCGCCGAAAGCGGCGCCGCCAAGCACGCATAAAAAAATCGCGAGACTGATCGCGCGGCCTGCCCGGCTCCGCGGCTTGCGTCGCTCGAGCGGAAAATCGTCTTCGTAACCCGCCGGCTCGGCGTACTGCGCGAGTCCGCCAGTGCCGCTGGTGGAGCTGACCCCGGACGCGCCACCGTGCGCGAGCCCGCGCCCGTAGAGCATCATGTCGCGGAATTCCTGGATCGTCGCGGGCCGCCCGTTCATTTCGTACGCAAGCGCCGCGTCGATCGCGCCGGCCAGGTTGCTCGAGACGCCCGGCCGCAGCTCGCGTATCGGCGGGAAACTGAACGGCGGGAACTTCTCCGGATCGCGCCCGGTCAGCACATAATGCAGGGTCGCGCCGAGCGAATAGATATCGCTGCGGGGATCGACGTGCCCCTGGTACTGCTCGGGCGGCGCGAACCCGAGCGTGCCGATCATGGTGCCCTTGCGCGCCGCCTTGAACAGCCGCGCGATTCCAAAATCCACCAGCACCACGCGCCCGTTGGGATTCAGCATCACGTTGGACGGCTTCATGTCGCGGTAGATGATCGGCGGCTTGAGTCCGTGCAGATACGCGAGCACGTCGCTCAACTGGCGCGCGATATCGATCACCAGTCCCTCGGGCAGCGGCTCGCCGCGCGCGGCAAGTTCCTCCTCGAGGTTGCGCCCCTCGACGTACTCCATCACCAGGTAATGGCGGTTCGCGATTTCGAAGCGGTCGGTGATCGCGGGAATCGCCTGATGTTTGAGTTGCGCGAGCGTGTCGGCTTCGCGCGCGAAATATTCGTTGGCCTCGATCCGCTGCGCCTGATCGATAAAGTGATCGACCATCTCCTTGATCGCGCAGGAACGATTCGCCAGCCGCTGATCGCGCGCGAGATAGACCATTCCCATCCCGCCACCGCCGAGAAGTTTCTCGATACCGTAGCGGTTCTGCAGCACCGTGCCCGAGGCGAGCGGCCCCGGCATCGGCTGGGATTGATCTTTGGTTGAGGCGGGCATCGTTAATCGTTCCAGCTAGCTTGCAAACGCCACCACCACGGAAATGTTGTCCTTTCCGCCGCCCGCATTGGCCGCGACGATCAGTTCGCGCGCTGCCTCGTACGGATCATGATGCCGCGCCAGGATGTCGCGGATCTGGTCGTCCTCGACACAATCGCTCAGCCCGTCGCTGCATAGGAGCATCTTGTCTCCGCGTTTCAGCTTGAGCGCGAGCGCCTCCGCTCCGGCCGCCCCGCTCTGGCGCGCGCCCAGCGAGCGCGTGATCACGTTCTTGTGCTCGTGAGTGCGCGCTTCCTCGGCGCTTATCTGGCCGATTTCGACCAGCCGCTGCACCAGCGAATGATCCTTCGTGACCTGTCGCAAGGTCGCCCCTTCCATCACGTAGGCGCGGCTGTCACCCACCCACGCGAGCGCGGCATTGGGCGGCATCACAATCGCGCACACGCCGGTGGAACCCATTCCTCGGGACTCCGGGTGACTCGCCACGTATTCGATAATCCTGGAATTGGCCTGCTCGAGAGCGGCGGCCAGCAGCTCCGCGAGGTTTGCGGCCCCATAGCCCGCGCCTTCGAGCTTGTCTTCAATGTATTCCCGGATCGTTTCCACGGCAATTGCGGAAGCAACTTCGCCTGCTTCCGCGCCGCCCACCCCGTCGGCAACCACGTACAAATGTTGCTCGGCCGGATCGATCAGCGACTCGCGCGTGTACTCGATCGCAAGGACCGAATCTTCGTTATGCTCGCGCATCCGCCCAACGTCGGTCATCGCCGCCGCGCGCATCCGCACGCTGCCGCCAAGCGCAATCAGCTCGGCCTTGAACTCGTCGATCGTCGGCCACCGGTCGGCGGGACTGAACGCAATCGCGCGGCGGACCGCATTCTCAAGCCTGGGGGTCACCACGTGCGGTGGATAAAACTGGACCGGGCCGGCCTCGTCGCGCCAGCCCTCGCTCGGAATTCTCGATCCGGTCAGCCAGGTATAGAGCAGCGCGCCGGCCGAAAAGATATCCGCGCGTTTATCGACTCGCTTGCCGCGATAAATTTCCGGCGCCGTGTATCCGTCGTTGAAAATCGGCTCCGACTGCAGCTCGTTGTCATTGCTCACGTAGTCAAGCCCGGTGAGCTTCAGGCGGCCGTCGCTCGCGATCGCGACCGACTCGGGACAGATGTCGTTCAGGCGGAGCGCCCGGCGATGCGCAAACGAAATCGCCTGGCAGACTTGGATTGCGCACGCGACCGCGTCCGCCTCACTCATGCGGGCGACGCCCTTCTTCGCGCCGCGGCCAAGCGGCATCAGACCTTCGTCGGCATAGACCAGGTACACGCGGCCGTTGTCGCTGAAACCCGCGGCCGCGCGCTGGAATGCCGGATGACTTATCGTTTGCGACAGTGCGAGCACGCGCCCAAAGACCTCGCCGAGATCCTCCGCACGACCTTCCG
>JBGPNU010000099.1:0-9972 GCA_041487675.1 Binatus sp. (SeqCode) | reverse complement strand
GCAAGAAAGTGTACGCGCTCGCATCGCGCCCCTTCCATTGGGTTTGCAAGAACAAGGATTGCGGCGGACGCAACGGATACCGATTCAGCGTCATCACCAAGACGATCTTTGAGAACACCAACTATCCGCTCAAGACGTGGTTTCAAGTCATCTACCTGATGACTCAAAGCAAGAAGGGGATCAGCTCGCTGCAAGTTCATCGCCAGATCGGAAGTGGCGACTATCGCACGGCATGGTATATGTGCCAGCGCATCCGGGCCGCGATGAAGGATGACGATTTCGCGAAGCTCTTGGGCCAAGTCGAGATTGACGAAACCTACATCGGCGGGAAAGAGCGCAACAAACATCTTGGCAAGCGCGGGAATTGGGCGTCCCAAGGCAAGACCGAAGTGATCGGCGCGATCTCGCGCAAGGGTAACGTGGTCGCAAAGATGATCGAAGAAGCCGACTTCACGACCTATAACGATTTTGTGCGCAAGACCGTCGATACGAAGGTGAGTCTTGTCGCAACCGACGAGAGTTTTCGCTATCGGAATCTGAATAGGATGGGCTTCCCTCATCAGTTCGTGACGCACAAAAACGATCAGTACGTACGCGGTGAGGTTCACACCAACAGCATTGAATCGTTTTGGTCGCTGCTCAAGCGCGGCATCGTCGGCACCTACCACAACGTGAGCAAGAAATATCTGCCGCTGTATCTCGCGGAGTTTCAATTCCGATTCAATGAACGCAAGAATCCCGACATTTTCTACAAGGTGATAGCAGGATGCTGAGGTTGCCACATTGGCGGCTGCCTCAGCGTAGTGACAAGGCCAGTAAACTCCGCGTTGATCGCGGCGGTCAGTACAGATTGCCATGCCAGGATGTTTTATGCCAAAAGCCAAGCCGGTATCACTCCATCCGCTGACGTTCCATGAAGCTGTCAAAGCCATTGTCGGCGTTGATCCTGATAGCGTCGGCATTACTTCCAAACGCCGAAAGCAGAGGAAGAGGAAGCCGGTAAAGAGTCATTCCAAGAACCTAGATCAACCAGATTGAGTCCATGCCAAACAAGCCAGATTCCCCCGACGAGAAATCCGGCCATGAGTATTCGAGACCACCAGACTTGGGGTGGAAAGACTCCAAACAATCCGATTCCAGCGATACAGAAACCCACCAGCGCAGTCGCAAGACCCAAGTACTCCGCGAATCTGCTTACTCTCGATTCTTCAACTGGTGGAATCGCGATCGAGTATTGAATCTTCTTACCTTCCTGATTTTCTGCACCACCGTCGCCTACACGGTTTATTCCCACAGACAATGGCTCACGATGCAGCGTCAACTCGAATTGTCCGAGCGGGCTTGGCTCGGCCTTGACGGTACTGTGCAACTCGCCGCTCTGCCTCAGTTTCATCAGGAAGCGATTCAGGGAAAACAGTGGACGATGGTTAGAATGGGGCTCTCTTATTCGGTCAAGAATTTCGGCAGTTCGCCCGGAATCGGAGAAGCAGACGCGTTCGAGTTTTTTCCAATGCGAGACAACGCACCTAAGCCAATATCGGAAATGCAAGGGTTGTGCAGGCTGCTTGAGAACACCATGAAAAGCGGACGCGCCACCGGATTTGATTCCGGCAGCGTCGTGTTTCCGCAGAATGAAATCCGGGAGAATAGCGGCCTTGATGCTTGGCAGGGCATTCCCCAAGATATCAAGGTCATTCATCGTTTCTGGGCGATCGGATGCATCGTCTATAGCGATGCGTTCGGCATTCACCATTCCAAGTTCTGGTTCAAATCCAACCAGTCCGATATCGGAAATCTGATTCCGGTGCTGCCTGATTCCGACGTTAAGTGGTCGCCATTTAACGGCTTCGAGCTTTGGGACGCCGAAGCCGACTGACTGAAAACACGGGCCTGTCACGTCGCTACTCATTTTGCAGGCAGGCACCATGAGTGTCAAGCCCAACATAATCCCCGTTTTTAGTTCAGGGGAAGAAAAAGCGAAAAGAGCGCGGGACGCCGGCTCCGATGCGGCCGTAGGCGCGTAGGCGCAGCAGCGCCTCGAGTGTCATCCGGCCACGCCATTCGGTCGCCGCGCCGGGTCCGGGGGCTTCCCAAGTGATCGGCCATCCGCCGTCGGGTTGCTGGCGGGACGCCAGGTCGTCGAGGTGGGAGGCGATCAGATCGTCTGAAAAAGCATCGCGCCCGATCGCGGTGGGAGTCGGACAAAGTCCGAGCGGCGTCACTCCGTATTCCGAGGATCCGGCGCGCTCGAGAAACCATTTGCTGCGCGGCGCTTCATTGACTAGACGAATCGCCAATTCGATCGCGCGGGCACGCTCTGGCGCGTACTGCAGGAATCGTAGAGCGGTCGCGATCTCGTGCGCATCGCCGAGCGGACGCTCCAGGCGTCTCCAACACCAAGCGCTGGCCCGCTTCAACCATCGATGATCCACACCCTGGTAGAGAAGCAGGCCGGCAATGCCCGCGGTCGGATTCGGAGAGTCCGATCCAAAAGATGGTGAATTCCAGTGGGCGGCACGCGGATAGTCGAGAATGTGCGGCAGTGCGATCTCGACTCGGCCGTCCGGTTCCGCGACCGAGGCCAGGAACTCGCACATACCCGAGGCTAACGCGGGATCGCGAATTCCCGCCTCGTGAAGTGCGCGGAGTGCACTCTCGCACGCGAGCGGTGTGCTTCCCGGTGCGCGGATGTCAGCTTCGAGGGCATTGCCGAAGCCACCGTCCGGGTTGCGGTATGCCGTCAGCGCATCGACCACCGCTTGAGACGAACCACTTGAGAACACCTGCGCGAAGATCGCCCGCTCCAGCAATCGCGCATTGCGCCAAATGAAATCGGCGGCGCGCTCTATTGAAGCCGAACCACTCTTGCTCATGCGGATATTTTCCCCGCTTCTGGCGGGATGCTGTCCCCGCTCTCCTTCATTACCGGCCGGGTTCAGGAACTGAGAGGCCGCGGCAAATCTTTGTGGCGAGTTGGTTCGCTATCTCGGAGTGTCGCGGAACTGCTTCAACCGCTCCAGTCGCTTGATTGCACCACAGGGAATGTGCACTACCCTCGCGCTTCAAGTAGCAGCCGTGGCGCCGGAGATGACGAAGCAAATCGCCACGCTTCACTTGACCGTCACTGTTTCTCGCACCGCTTCAGAAGGTAAGCCTCGAAGGACATCCGCGCGACGATCCTCGAGCACGAGCTTGATCGCCTGCACCAGGCTCTCTCTGGCTTCTTCCTTAGTGCGGCCCTGACCGTTTGCGCCCGGAATCTCCGCGCAGTAAGCGATAAACCAATCGCCTTCACGTTCGATAATCGCGGTAAATTCGCCTGACATGGGTAAGAGCCTCGCTCCTGAATCAGGATATCGCGATCTTCCTAAGGATCAAATACGCGCGGAGCCTGACCAGCGCGTCAAGAGTCGCGCCTCGACCAGCGTCAGATAGCTTCGCGTTTCGGATCGATCTCTGGAAAGAATGCTCCGGCCGGCAGATGAAAGCGCCGCGATAGCGCCTCGATCTGCCGTACATTGAGTTCGCGCTTTCCGCGCAGGATTTCAGAAACCACTCCCTGACTGCCGACTTCGGGCAGATCTCCCTGCGACAACCCGTGCTGTTCCATCAGGAATCTGAGCAGCTCGACGCCGGAGGCATCGGGAATTTCGTAGTGTTCCTCGTCGTAGGCCTCGATCAGAACACTCAGAGTCTCGATGAAGCGGTAGCGTAAATCCCGCCGCCCCCCCCAAGGGCCGTCACTTGACGCCGGGGAAGCCGAGCGTGAAGCCGCCGTCTACCATTATTGTTTGGGCGGTCAGGTAGCTTGCCGCGGGCATACAGATGAGGCAGGCGACCGCGGCGATTTCGTCGAGCGTCGGGAGGCGCTTCAGCGCGGAGCGTTCGGCGCATCGGCGCTGGAAATCCTCGTACGAGTAGCCGAGATAGTTCGAGTAGAAACGCGCCGAGTCGGTGTCGATGTAGCCGACGTTGAGGCCGTTGACCGTCACGCCGCGCGGACCGAGCTCGAAGGCGAAATCGCGCACCATGCTTTCGAGCGCAGCCTTCGCGGCGCCGAGCACGCCGTGACCGGGCAAATTACGTATCGAATCGATTCCGGAAATCATCAGCACCCGGCCACCCTCGCCCATCACTTGGCTCGCTTCCTGAACTGCGGCGACGAATCCGCCCACGCTGAGCGCGAAGGTGCGAACCAGATTGTGCGGCTTGATTTCGAGCAGAGGCTTGAATGCGGTCGCGGCCGCGTTGGCGATCAATATGTCGAGCCGGCCAAGCTCCGCGGCGGCATTCGCGACCATCGCACGCACCTGGGCGTCGTCCTCGAGGTCGGCTTTGACCAGAATCGAGCGCGGCGCAAGAGCGCGGATCTCGGCGAGCGTGCGCTCGGCGCTCGCGTCGTCGCGCCGGTAGTTCATCGCGACCGTGGCTCCCAGTCGCGCGAGGTTAAGCGAGATCGCGCGGCCGAGTCCGCGGGTGCCTCCGGTGACGAGCGCAGTTTTGTTGATTAGATCGTGCATCGCTTACATGCAGGCTGTTTAAAGATGTGCGGCGCGTCAGACAATCGCGCCACACAAATGTCCCTCACCCTAACCCTCTCCCGACAACGGGCGAGGGAACTGGAGAAGATTCGGATAAAGGATTTTTCTGAGATCTATTCCGATTGATGAGCCGTCTCCACGAATAGCGCGATGGTTGAAGCCCGGATGCTCGATCCGCACGGTGAGCTCCGCGTCGGCCGCGTCGGCTGGGGTTGCGAATGCGACCCGGCCGCTTTCCGAGGTTCGACTCTCGGCGATGACCGCGTTGCCGCGCCCGTAGAGCGTGACCCGCGCGCCGACAATCGGTGGATGCTCGCCGCCGGGCAGACTGTCGTTGTCGAGCACGGTTACGCGGAGGCTCCGCAGATCGCGAGTGCGCTCGGTCTCGACCCTGAGATCGCGCAAGTAGATCATCGGCTCGGCGAAGACACCCTGGATTCCCGCGCGCTTGGGCTCGCCGGCGGGATTGGCCTTAAGCTCGACGCGCTGCGGCGCCATCCCGTGATCGGAAGTGACAACGAACAATGTCGATTCGAGCAGACCGCGCGCGCGGAGCATCTCGATCACCGCGCCGATTCGATTGTCGGTTCGATAAAGAGCCTCGCGGAGACCCTCGTGATGCGGACCATAGTCGTGACCGGCGCCGTCGGTGAGCGTGAACTCGTGCGCGACGAAGACCGGAGGCTCCGCACCGCAATGCTCGAACAGGGCGATCGCCTGGGCCATCCCGCGTATGTCCACGACCTCTTCACGATTCAAGCCGTGCTTTTCGTCGGCTGACCAGCGCGGACTCACGTCCGCCGACATTTCAGCGGTAAGCGCCTTGAGGCGATCTTTGTTGCCGACGATTCGGCGCTCGAGTGCGGCGTGATCGGCGCCGCGTCCCTGCGGCTCGTAGATCGACGCAGTGATCGCGCCGGGGCCGCATTCGCGCTTGAAGACCTCGTACAGCGTCTCTACATCGGGGTTCAGGAAGCGCTCGGTTTCAAAGGCGTTGCCCTGAATCGGCACCGTCTCGCGATCCTCGCGCAGGTGAAAAGTCGGATTCACGATGTCGTGATGCCCGCACCATGCGCCGGTCAAAATCGTCGAATGGCTTGGCCACGTGATGCTCGGGAAGTTGACGATCGATCCGTGGGTGAGAAACGCGCCGCGCTCGACGAGGCCGGCGAGATTCGGGATCGCGCCGCGATTGTTTTCGAGCTGATGGTGAAGCTCGGAGTGCGACAGGCCGTCGAGCAGGATCATGTACACGCGCGCGGGAGGCGCCGCGGCGGCGTCGATTATCTCGTCGAGCGGACTCCCGTCCTGGCGCTTCAGATAGACCTGCGCGCGGGAACCGGACGCATCGACTCCGGCGACCTTGGGAAATCGCATCATCCGCGCGATCGTCGGCGCTACATCGACGTGCCGACTGCTTAACTGAAAACGGCCCACCGTTGCTCCGGGACCGCTGAACACGAGCGGCGCACGGCATTGCACGACGTCGAGCGCGCCATGCTGTCCGGCCTGGATTCCGTAGGCGTAAGCCTTGGGGCTGACGACCAAGTCGGGGGCGCGCGGACTGTCAAACAACTGCGCGATTCGCTCGTAAGCATACGGATGGCTCAGCACATGCGGCTCGAAGTAGGCGCGATTTGAATCGCCGGTCGAGTTGCCGCTGCGCTCGGCGGCGTCCAATTCCTCTTCAATTGTTGAAACGATAAATGGATCCTGGTTTGCGATCGGGTTCTCGCCGATTTGCTCGACGACCTTGAACGACAGCGCGCCGCCTTCATCGGCGAAGCGCTTGAAGCGAAGCATCCCGCGCCGCGACCAGACTTCGTACGAATCGTCACGCCAGGTCGCAACCAGATCGACCTGATCCGCAGCCGGAGTTTCCGCAAGCAGAGCGAGGATCGTTCGGTCGCCCGATTCGTACTGATGGACGTCGAGTCCCTGGCCGGCGAGCCGCTCGGGCCCGAATTCCCGCTGCGTTTCAGATTTACGAACCATGTGCTGACACGCTCCTTATTTAAGCGATGACGGTCTTTATTGAAATGATGACGGTTTTGATTAAAGTGATGACGCTCCCCATCAAAGTGATGACGCTCTTTATCATAGTAATGACGTTCCCTGTTAAAAATTCATTGTGACGTGCTGCATGACGTGCGCAAAGCTCTCACGAGTCATTCATTTTGAAACCCAAACTGGGTTTCGCGCTTCCTGTGTGAATCTACCTCCTGTCATGGGTGCAGAGCCTGCCCTGAGTCCTTCGACTTCGCTCAGGATAAACTCTGCCGAAGGGGGCTGGCCCCTGCTAAACTGAGCGGCTGGAGTTTTCCATGAGCGAGATGGAGCAAAATGCGCTCAGTATCGTTGGCCGCCTTGTCGATGCGGGCTTTCGCGCCGTCTTCGCCGGCGGATGCGTGCGCGACCGGATTCTGGGCGTCGAGCCCAAGGATTTCGACGTCGCCACCGATGCGCGTCCCGAGGTCGTGCTCGAGATGTTCGACCGCACGGTTGCGGTCGGGGCGAAATTCGGGGTGATCGGGGTGCTGATCGGCGACGACCTGTTCGAAGTCGCGACCTTCCGCGCCGATGCCCCCTATCTCGATGGACGTCGTCCGTCGGCGGTTCGATTCGGAGCTCTTGAGGAGGACGCAATCCGCCGCGACTTCACCATCGGCGGGATGTTCTACGATCCGATCGCCGATCGGCTGATCGATCTGGTCGGCGGAATGCGCGATTTGCGCGCCGGAATAATCCGCGCGATCGGAAATCCCGACGACCGTTTCGAGGAGGACCATCTGCGAATACTGCGCGCGGTTCGATTCGCCGCGCGGCTCAACTTCACGATCGATCCCGCGACCTGGGCCGCGATGCTTCAGAGTGCGCCGAAGATTGCGCTCACCGCGGCAGAGCGAATCGGCCATGAAATCACAATGATGATGACCGAGGGCGGCGCCGCGCGCGCAATGGACCTGATGATGGATAGCGGCCTGATGCAATTGATCCTGCCCGAAATGGTGGAGATGCGCGGCTGCGCGCAGCCCGAGAATTTTCATCCCGAGGGCGACGTTTACACGCACACGCGGATCGGAGTTGCGATGCTGCCCGCCGGATGCAGCGAGACGGTCGCGTTCGGGATTCTGCTCCACGATATCGCCAAGCCGCGATGCCGCGCCGTCGTCGGCGACAAGGTCACGTTCTATGGGCATACCGATCAGGGCGCGGTGATGGCGGCGGAAATCATGGCGCGGCTCAAGCGCTCGCGCGCGGTCCAGGAGCGCGTGGCGTACCTGGTGAAGAATCATTTGAAACTCTGCATGGCGCCGCGGATGCGGCCCGCGACGCTCAAACGGATGCTGGCGGAAGACGGGTTTGACGAATTGATGCACGTGGCGTTCATGGACGCGATGGCGTCGAGTTCGTACCTGGGCTTCTGGCATTTCTGCAAGCACGCGATGAGCACGATGACCGCGGCGGAAATCCGCCCGCCCCGCCTGATTGGCGGCGACGACCTGAAGGAAATGGGTTTCGTTCCCGGACCGCGGTTCAAGGCGATTTTGAAAGACGTCGAGGACCAGCAACTCGACGGCATCCTCGCCACCCGCGATGACGCGCTCGAATACGTGCGCCTACACTACGACCCGGATAGCGCCGCCTAGTTGCTGAGCGCATCGTCAATAAGCAAGCGCTTCGGTCGCACGCTCGCGCTCGACCGCGTCGATTTCCAGGCGCGCCCGACTGAGATTCACGCGCTGGTCGGCGAAAACGGCGCGGGCAAGACCACCTTGATGAACGTACTTGCCGGCGCGCTCAGCCCCGACACCGGCGAGACCTCGCTCGACGGACATAGCCTTCGCGCCGGCTCGCCGCATGCCGCGCTGCGGGCCGGAATTGCGACGGTGCATCAGAGCCCGATGCTGTTCGAACGGATGACGTGGGAGGAAAATCTCGCGCTCGGCGGATTCGATGCCGGTCGAGGCGCGCTCGATCTCGACGCGGTCGCATCGGGCGGCCGCGCGCTCGCGCGCAAGCTCGGATTCGAGCTGCCGGGCCCCAATTCGACGGTCGAGCAGTTGTCGGTTGCGCAGCGAGTCCGGCTCGAAGTGCTCCGCGCGCTCAGCTTCAATCCGCAGGTGCTGATTCTGGACGAGCCGACCGGCGTGCTCGCGCCGACCGAGCTGAGCGCATTTCTGGACTTGCTGAGGCGGCTCCGCGCCGAGGGCCGAATCGTCGTGCTGATAACTCACAAGCTCGGCGAGGCGCTTGCGGTGGCGGATCGAATTACCGTGCTGCGGCGCGGCCGCGTGGTCGCGTCCATGATCGCCGCCGCGACCGACGAAGCCGAACTTGCGCGCATGATGATCGGAGAGATCGTCGTGGCTGCGGCTCCGCAGCGCGATGCGTCCGTCCTGAATCGCGGCGCGCCGGTGCTCGAAGTCCAGGATCTGACGCTCGACGACAATGGCCAGCGGATTCTCGACCGGATTTCCTTTCAAGTCGCGGCGGGCGAGATCGCGGGGCTCGCGGGGGTTGACGGCAACGGTCAAACCGAATTGGTCGAGCTGCTCGCGGGCGCGCGCCAGCCGAGCGCAGGACGGATCAGCGTAACTCCGGAAACCGACGGCGAACGCGGCGCGGGCAGCGGCGCGATGGCGGTGATTCCGCAGAATCGCGATCTCGACGGACTGATACTCGACATGACGCTCTGGGAAAACCTGCTTCTCGCACGCCGGCTCCGGGAGCGGATGACATCGCGAGGATGGCTAAGCCGGTCGCGCGCAATCGATCTATGCGCGGAACTTATCAGCCGCTTTCAGATTCGCGCCGCCGGTCCCGAGACGACTGCCGGCGCGCTCTCCGGCGGAAACCGCCAGCGTCTCGGAGTCGCACGAGCGATCGCAGGGCGGCCGAGAATGATCGTCGCGCATAATGTCTGCCGCGGACTCGACCTCGTGGCAACCACCGAAGTGCATCGCACCATCTTCGATTTCGCAGCCGGCGGCGGCGCGGTGTTGCTGATTTCCAGCGATCTCGACGAGTTGCTTGCGACTTGCGGGCGCCTGATGGTGATAAGTCACGGAAAAATTCGTGAGACGCGCGCCGACGAACGCGATCCCGAGCGGCTTGGCCTGCTGATGGCCGGGACCTGGGAGTAAATGCGGAGTCCCGCGATGCTGTCTTCGATTGCGAAACCCTTGGGAGCGTTGGCGATTGCGGCCGCGCTCATCTCGCTCGTACTGCTCGGTCTCGGCGCGTCTCCAATCGGCGTGTTCGCGGCGCTCGGCGAAGGCGCATTCGGCAACTGGTACGCCTGCGTCGATACGATCGTGAAAGCCACCCCGCTGGTCTTCACCGGTCTTGCGGTGTCGATCGCGTTCTCGGGTGCTCTCTGGAATATCGGCGGCGACGGACAGCTCACCATCGGCGCGATCGCGGCCGG
>JBGPNU010000098.1:0-9989 GCA_041487675.1 Binatus sp. (SeqCode) | reverse complement strand
GACCGGCGCCAAGAATCACGCCTACAGCGACATCAAATACATCGAAAACCTGGTCGGACCCGATACGGTCAACACGATGCCGCCGGCGACCATGGATGCATTCCGCGATCACGGCAAGCCGCGCGCATCACTCGAGGAAGACCTCGGCGAGGCGCGCGAAATCGTAAAGCGCCTGGCGGCGGTGGGAATCGACCTGATCGAAGTTGGCGAAGAGTTGCAGAAAGATGGCGTCGAGTCCTTTGCAAAGTCCTTCGAGGATTTGGGCGCTGTGATCAGCGGCAGGCGCGCCGCAATTATCGACGGAGCAGTCGACAAGCAGACGATTTCCGCGCCCGGCTACGATTCTCAGATCGCCGCAACGGACAAAGATCTCGAGAAAGCGGAGTTTCCCGCACGCCTCTGGCGCAAGGACCCCACGCTTTGGAAGAAGGAGCCCGCGCATCAGGAGATCATCAAGAACGCGCTTGGATGGCTGCTCATTCCCGAACTGATGTCCGAGCGCGCCGCCGACCTCGCGGCCTTCGCAAATCAAGTCCGGAGCGCGGGCTTTCGCGACGTCGTGCTGCTCGGGATGGGCGGTTCTTCGCTGTGCCCTGAATTATTGGCAAAGACGTTTCCGAGTGCGCCGGGCTATCCAAAACTGCACGTTCTCGATTCCACCGTGCCGGAAACCATTCGAGCGCTCGAGCGCAATATCGATATTACTCGCACGCTGTTCGTGGTCTCGAGCAAATCCGGCGGCACCATCGAAACGCTCTCGAACTACAAAGTGTTCTTCGAGCGCGTGAAGTCCAAGTCTTCGAGTCCGCCGGGATCGAATTTCGTCGCGATCACCGACCCCGGAACCAAGCTCGAGGCGATCGCCAGGGAGCAGAAATTTCGCCGCCGGTTCCTCAATCCGCCCGATATCGGCGGCCGTTACTCGGCCCTTTCGTATTTCGGCCTGGTCCCGGCGGCGCTGATTGGAATAGACATCGCGACGCTGCTCGATCGCGCGATTCGAATGACGCATAGCTCCGCGGGATGCCTGCGGGTTGAGGAAAACCTCGGGGTGAGTCTCGGCGGAGCGCTCGGCGCGTTGAAAAAGGCCGGCCGCGACAAAATCACCTTCATCGTGTCGCCGCCAATAGGCGCATTCGGCCTGTGGGTCGAGCAGCTAATCGCCGAGAGCACCGGCAAGGAAGGCACCGGCCTTGTCCCCGTCTGCGACGAGCCGCTCGTTGAACCGAAATCGTACGGAAAAGACCGCATGTTCGCCTACCTCAAGCTCCAGGGCGGTGTCGACGCTCCGCAGGACGCGGCGTTCGAAGCGATCAAGAAAGCCGGAATTCCAACCGTGCTGATCGCGGTTGCTGATCGGATCGATCTCGGCGAGGAGTTCATGCGATGGGAGATCGCGACGGCGACCGCCGGATCGGTTATCGGCATCGACGCCTTCGATCAACCCAACGTTCAAGAGAGCAAGGACAACACCAATCGGCTACTTGCCGAATTCGAACGCAGCCACAAACTCCCCGCGCTATTGCCAAGTGCCGAAAAGGGCAAGCTCGCGCTTTACTCCGGGGGCGCCGCGGGCGACGCGCTCAAGGGCGGTCACGATTTTCGCGGATTGATCCGCGAGTTCCTGAACCTTGCGCGGCCCGGCGACTACTTCGCTACGATGGCATACGTGTCGCCGAATCCGACCGTGGACAAGGAGATCGCCGCGATCCGCAAAGCCGTAGTCGAGCGCTACGGAATCGCGACCACGTTCGGTTACGGCCCCCGCTTCCTCCATTCGACCGGCCAACTGCACAAGGGCGGACCCAACACGGGACTCTTTCTGCAGATCACGCAGGACCATCGTGAATCGATTCCGATACCCGGCGGATCGTACGACTTCGCGCAGCTGAATCAGGCGCAATACCTGGGGGACTTCCAATCCCTGGAGGCGCATGGCCGGCGAGTGATTCGGGTCCATCTGGCGGGACACGATCCGATCGGCGCGCTCGAAGCTCTTCGCCATGAGATCGTCGAAGCGATCGCGAAGTAAGAGGATCTGGCGCCGCCCAAGTGGTATCGGCTAACTTTGCGTCTCGATTCTATTACCGGACAAACTGCTATGTCTGAACCTCACCTCATCATCCTGAACGATGCGCAGGAACTCTACGTCCGCGCCGCGGAGGAAATCGCGCACATCGCGGGCGAGGCGATCTGCACGCACGGCGAGTTTACAATTTGCCTGTCGGGTGGCTCGACGCCCGCCGCGACCTACGACCTGCTCGCCACGCGGTTCCATTTGAGCGTCGATTGGAAGGAAGTGCAATTTTATTGGGGCGATGAGCGATGCGTCCCGCCGGATCACCCCGAGAGCAATTTCGCGATGGCAAATCGCACCATGCTGGGCAAGCTCGCGCTGAGGCCCGATCAGGTCCATCGGATGCGCGGCGAAGATGCTCCCGCGTCAGCGGCTGCTGCTTACGAGCATGAATTGCGAAAACGGTTCGGTCTCGGTGACGACGATTTCCCGCGCTTCGACCTGGTTTTGCTGGGCCTCGGCGACAATCGCCATACGGCTTCTCTGTTTCCCGGCGATCCCGCGCTACATGAAATGCAGCGCCTCGTGGTCGCTGTCGAGGTGGACGCCGAACCTCGCAAACGTCTCACCATAACGCCGCCGGTGATCAATAGCGCCCAGCGCGTGATGTTCCTGGCGGCGGGACAGGGCAAGGCTGCTGCGGTGAAAGATGTAATCGAAGGCCCGCGCGACCCCGATAAGTTTCCCGCACAGATTGTGCAGCCGCATGACGGCGAGATCATCTGGATTCTCGACAAGGCCGCCGCCAGCCTGGTCTCCCATCGCTGACACCGGATAGACGCGATGCTTCGATTCGCACTGCGCCATTTCACCGCGATACTAATCGTCGTTGCGGTCGCCGCTTGGTCGCTCTTCTATCTGCCGCGAACCCCGAGCTTCGCCGTGTTCCGGATGAAGCAGACGATCGATGCCCGCGATGGCGAGGCCGCGTCTAACTACGTCGATTTCGAAAGCGTCGTTAAGCACGCCGGCTACGAGATGGTGCAAAAGCGCGGCGGTGGCGATCCGATGAGCTCGATGATCGGGAATGCGGCGATCGATCTTTTCACCAAACCGATGGCGCAGATTGCCAAAGCGTGGGCGGTTCGCAAGGTGAACGACGGCGAACCGGAAGTACAGATGCCGGCTGCGGCCGTAGCGAGCTCCCTTGTGGTGCTGCACCACAGCGGCGACACGGCCTACACCGACTTCAAGGACAATAAAGGGCAGGAGTGGGAAGTCCACCTTGCGCGCGGTGACGACGGACAATGGCGGGTGGTTGAGATCAAGAATATCGAGGAACTGCTCGAAAAGCTGCAGCGCGAGGAACAAAAGAATCTCAATGCACCGTGACGCGCGGGTTACGCGCGCGTTTTGCACCGCCCGCTGTCGCCGCGTTTACACCGCCCCTAACGACGGGTAGAATGAGTCACGCGCGGGCGAACCTATGAGGCTCGGCCGCGCTTTAGCATTCGCCCCAAGATGAGACGCCCAGACATCAGAAATTTAGCGATCGTCGCCCACGTCGATCACGGTAAAACCACCCTGGTCGATGCGATGCTGCGCCAGTCTGGCGTCTTTCGCGCCAACGAGCAGATGATCGACCGCGTGATGGATTCGGGCGAGCTCGAGCGCGAACGCGGCATCACGATCATGGCGAAGAATACCTCGATTCTCTGGGGCGAGACGCGTATCAACATCGTGGATACTCCCGGCCACTCGGACTTTGGCGGCGAGGTCGAGCGCACGCTTTCGATGGTCGATGGAGTCCTGCTGCTGGTCGATGCCTGCGAGGGGCCGCTGCCGCAAACGCGATTCGTGCTGAAGAAGGCGCTGGAATCGAACCTGCCCGCGATTGTCTGTATCAACAAAATTGACCGGGCCGACGCGCGCGCGCCCGAGGTTCTCGACGAGGTCTATGATCTTTTCATCGACCTCGGCGCGAACGAAAGTCAGCTCGATTTTCCGGTCCTCTACACGCAGGCGCGCACCGGCACCGCGTCGCCAAGGCTCGACGTTCCGAGCGACAATCTTATCCCGTTGTTCGACGCGATCGTCGCGCATCTGCCGGGCCCCGAGGTCGATCCGGACGCGACCCTTCAGTTCCAGGTCAATAATATCGACTACGACGATTACGTGGGCCGGCTTGCGGTCGGCAGGATCATCGCCGGCTCGATGACTGCATCGCAAAACTATTCGCTCTGCCGCCGTGACGGGAAGACCGTGGTCTGCAAGGTCGCGCATATCTACGGATGGCAGGGTTTGAAGCGGGTCGAAGTCGAAACCGCGCGCGCCGGCGAAATAGTGATCGTCGCCGGCGTCGAGGACATCGCGATCGGTGAAACAATCGCCGATCTCGAAAATCCGCGCCCGCTGCCGCCAATCCGCATCGACGAGCCGACCGTCGCGATGACCTTTTCCGTGAATAACTCGCCATGGGCCGGGCGCGAGGGCGATTTCGTCACCTCGCGGAAGCTCGGCGAGCGAATCGAATTCGAAGCGCGGCGCAACGTGAGCACCCGCGTCGAGCAGCTTACGCCTGATTCGTGGCGCGTGATGGGCCGCGGCGAGCTGCAACTCGCGGTGATTGTCGAGACGATGCGTCGCGAAGGCTACGAGATGCAGGTCTCGAAACCCACCGTCATCACCAAGCAATCCGACGGCCAGGTACTCGAGCCGATGGAGATGCTGGTCATCGATATCCCCGCGGAGTGCATCGGCGTGGTCACCCAGATGCTCTCGACGCGCAAGGGCAAGATGCGCACGATGGTCACGCATGCGAGCAGCCGGGTTCGTCTGGAATACGACATCCCCGCGCGCGGACTTATCGGGTTTCGTGGCAGATTTCTCGAAAACACGCGCGGCAACGGCCTCATGAATACGCTGTTCAACGGATACGCGCCGTGGACGGGTACGATTCGCTCGCGCGCTAACGGAGCGATGATTTCCGATCGCGAAGGATTCACCACGCCCTACGCTATCTTCCATTTGCAGGAGCGCGGGATATTCTTCGTCGGTCCCGGCGAGCCCGTTTACGAAGGGATGATCGTCGGCGAGTATGCGCGCGAGATAAACCTGCCGGTCAACGTATGCCGTGAAAAGAAGCTCAGCAACATGCGCGCTTCGGGTCACGATGAGGCGGTGCGGCTTTCCCCGCCGCGCGTGCCTACGCTGGATGTGGCGCTGGAATGGATCGACGAAGAAGAACTGGTCGAGGTTACGCCGAAGTCTGTGCGCCTGCGCAACCGAGTGCTCAGAACCGCGCTCCGGAACAAGCATCGTATTGGATTCACCGACGCGCCGCCGGCGGAGATGGCCGAGGGCGACTGACCGCTTCGCGGGTCCCGGCGCCAGAGCGGACGTGCGGATCGCGTCACGGCAATCATGAGACTGGCCCGAATCGCCGCGATTCTCGGACTCCTCATAGTGGTCGTGGTCGGCGGTTCGGCTGCGCTGATCGCGTTCAACCAGTCGCGCATCGTCGTGTACGTTCTGGCCTCGGTCAGAAACCGCACCGGCGTCGATATCATTCCGCGCGCCAGCTCGGTTCATCTCGGCACTCATCTGATAGTCGTACTTGACGAGCCGCAGGTCATCGCCAATGGCCATGAAATCGTCAAGCTGAAGTCGCTCCGGGCGATCGTTTCCTATCATTCGATTTTCACTGCCACCGGACTTCCGCTCTATCGGCTGACGGCGACAAAACCCGAAATCACCCTGCCCGTGGCTTCAGCCGACGCTTCCGCGGTTCCAGTGCCGCGTCCGGGACCGCAAACGATTAGTGCGTTCAATGATGTGCTGCGCTCCCTCGCTCGGATTGCCTGGAACGTCGAAGCAAGCGACGCCACGGTTCGCTATGCCGACGGCGCCCCGCTGGCCGATCATGTGGAAATCACAGCGTACCGAACCCGGCGCGAGCCCAACCGCTGGCGGATCGGGTTCGACGCTTCGATGCTCGACGCGCCCGTCTCTGGCACGCAAGTGAGCGGCCGGTTAAGCGTCGGAACCAGCAGCGCATCGCCTCCAGGCGAATTTGCGCGCGTGCGGGTGTGGATCTGGGACGTGCCGCTTAAGGGAATCGAAGTAGAAGGTCTCGCGCTGGCGGGCGCGATGCAGGCGCGTCTCAAGTTCAAGCTCCACAACGACGGCTCGTTGACCGGTGGGGCGGATGCGGACGCGCAGAGTCTGCTGTTGAAGGGGGAGCGGCTTGCGTCGCCGATCGAGCTCGGCGGCTACTCCCTGCACGCCGGTTTAAACTTTACCGACGGCAACTACGCGTTAACGCAGATCGTTTTACGGCGCGTGAACACTCAGATCCTGTCCGGCGACACGGAGCTACTTGAGCCGAGCGGCGACAACCCCGAACTCGGAATTCACATTGGCGCGTTCCATTTCGACGCTGAGGCCGTCAAAGAAAAATTGCTGTCGGTTCGTCACCTGCCGCTTGACGTGGTGGAGATGATCAAGCGGATAAAGCCGGGCAAGGTGACCGTGGGCGGCGCGACCCTTAGCGCCGCACTCGGGAAAATCAGCACCGCGCCGCTCGACACGATTCGCAAGAACTTGGTTGTCAGCGGCACGATCCAGGATGCGGGCTTTACGATTCCTCCCGAGACGAAGTTGCCGCCGGTCGAAAACCTGAGCGCGCAGTTGCGTTACGAAAAGGGGCTGCTGACCGTTTCGCAGGGCACTGCAAAGTTTGGAAACTCGGCCGTTCATGATCTGGTCGCGAGCGCCAACCTGTCCGCGGGAATCGACGGCGCCGACTATCGAACCAGCGTAAATATCGACGCCGATCTCGCTGAGTTGCATCCGGCGATCGCCAGGGTCTTCGATTTATATCAAGTGCGGGAACGCGATCGGCTACAAAGGCTGAGCGGCCGGGTCGAGGTGGTCGCGAACGCTTCGGGAAAGTTGAGCGCGAAGAATCCAGTACCGCCGAGTGATTTTCAAGTCCGCGCAGACGCGGTGGGCGCCGTGCTGACAATCAAGGGCTCACCCGGACCGCTTGAGGTCCGGCGCGGCGACGTCGCGATCACGCCGGGTTCGATCAAGTTCAACCATCTGATGCTTGCGGCGACCGGTGGCGATGCGACCCTGGACGGCGCCCTGGATTTCGCGGGTCCGAGCGTCGCGGTACACGATCTGACCCTGGACTTTCATGATTTCCCCTCTCAACTGTGGGTTACGCTGCTCATCGATCCCGCCAACTTTGCGGTGAGCGGGCCTATTGGGGGGCGGGTGGTCGTCAACAGCGATCCTCGAGATTCCTCCCGTCTGACGCCCGAAGGCAAGTTGACGCTCGCCAAGGGTGACGTGCAGTTCAACTTCCTGCGTTCTCCGCTGCTGGTGCAGGGCGCGACGCTGACGATGCATCACAAGTTGATCGTGTTCTCGATGCCGGCGTCGAAGCTCGAGGATCAGCCCATCAGCTTCAAGATCACGGTGCCCGATTATACCAACCCCTCGATTCGTATCGATGCGACAGTGCAGAAGCTCGATCTCGAGGTCATGAAGTTCGTTCGGATGCCGTGGTCGCCGGTCACCCGGCCGATCAACTTTCCAGTTCCCTGCAGCGGCCATATCGAGGCGAGGGCCGGTAATCTCGCCGCATTTCAAATGACCGACCTGAAAACCGATTTCACGCGCACCCCCGCGGGCGACTGGCGCGTTTATAACATGAGCGCGACCGCTTACCGCGGGAAGATGCAGCTCGAGCTCGTCGGCCGCGCGCCTGACAATTGGATGGAAATGAAGGGCAGTGTCGCCGATATGGATCCCGCGCCGCTATTCATGCTGAGCGGCAAGAACCAGCAATCGCCGGTGCTCGGGCATCTTTTCATCGGCGCGGATTTGTGGGCCAACACCGACACGAACTTTTTCGCCACCCTTGCCGGTGATATGTCGATCACGGTGCGCGACGGCACTCTCAATAAATTCACGTTGCTGTCGCGCCTGCTCAGTTTTATCGACATCAAGAATTGGCTGAGCGCGCAGATTCCGGACCCGCGTGTGAACGGGGTGCCTTTCAAATCGATCATCACCGATTTCAAGGGCCGCGACGGTTTGTTCTACACCGATAACTTCGTGCTGCAGGGTCCGGTGATGGATATCACGGCGACTGGCAGCCTTCAGTTCGGCGCGAGCGCGCTCGATATGCAGGTCGGAATGTATCCGTTCGACACCGTGGATTGGGTGCTGAATAAGATTCCACTGATCGGCGAGCGGATCGGCGCGGGAACGGGCAAGCTGGTCGCGGCGTATTTCCAGGTGACAGGTCCGGTGGGCGACCCATCGATCACGCCGAAGCCGATCACGTCGGTCGCTGAATTCGTCAAGAGAACGCTCGGCATGCCGATAAACATCATTCGACCCAACACTATCAAATGAGCGGCTCGCGGCCTGCGCTGATCGTTTTCTGCCGTGAACCGATTCCGCGTCTGACCAAGACCCGTCTGATTGGCAGACTTACGCCGCCCGGTGCGGCTCGGCTGGCCGACGCGTTCATACTCGATGCGCTTGGCAAGGCGGTCTCGGTCCATGCCTCCAGAGTCGTGATCGCGGCGAGCGCGCCCGATGGTGCGCACGGCAGTAAATACTTTCGGCGCATCGCGCGCCGGTTCGGCGCCGCGCTGGTCGATCAGGGCCACGGATCGCTCGGCGATCGAATGGCGCGGACGCTCGAACCGTTCGCATCTTCGGGCGCGCTGCTGATAGGCACCGATACGCCTTCGCTTCCGCCCGCGTTGCTCGAGGAGAGCGTCCACGCACTCCGCCGCAGCCGCGTCGTGATCGCGCCGAGCCTCGACGGGGGCTACTACGCGGTCGGTGTGCGCGGCCCGATGCCTCCGATCTTCACCGCGATTCGATGGGGCAGTGGCGGAGTCCTCGATGCGACCATCCGGCGCCTGAAACGCGCCGGCATTCGTTATGCGTTGGGACCCACGTGGTATGACGTCGATCGATGGAGCGACGTGATGCTGCTGGCCGCGCATCTCCGGCTCTCGCGAGCGGAGCGTGGCTCGAGCGCGTCGCCATGTCCCGCGACCGAGGCGGTCCTGAAGCGGCTTGGAGTCCTGCGCGACGATCGCTAGAGTACCCCCCGATGCGCGGCGACATGGCCGGCGATTCATGATCGAGCTGATTCTTTACACGCGAAACGACTGCGAGCTTTGCCGCGAGATGGAAGAAATGATTGCGGCCGAACTGCCGAAATTCGATGCGCGAGTCCGGCGAATCGAAATCGACGGCGATCCCTCTTTGGAGGCGCGCTTCGGAATCGAAGTGCCGGTCCTGTTCGTCAACGAGCGCAAAGCGTTCAAGTACCGATGCACGCGCAAGGAACTGCGCAGACGCCTGCTGCGCGAGGTTGGGCGCTAAGATGCCAATCCGGACGCCGCATCGGCTGAGAGTGATTCTCGCGACCACCGGAGTCGAGGGGCAGGCTCTATCGATCGCGCGCGTGCTGGTCTCAGAACGTCTGGCTGCGTGTGTAAATATCATCGGTCCGATCCGATCGGTTTATCGATGGCGCGACGCGATCGAGGACGATCGCGAATATCTTCTGCTTATCAAAACCCGCGCGGCTCTTTACATGAAAGTGGAGCGCCGCGTGCGCGAACTGCACACCTACGAAGTTCCGGAAGTCCTCGCGCTGGCGGCGGATCGCGGTTCGCCCCCGTACATCAAGTGGTTGCTCGAATCGACCGGTGTGGGACGGACCGCCGCAAAGTCGAGTACCAAGAAGTTCGCGAAAAACCCCCGGAAAGTCTCGCGATGATCAAGATTGCCATCTCCGGCACCGGCGCGATTGCCGAGCGCGCGCATATCCCGGCGCTGATGAGCGTCGCCGACGCGCAAATTGTTGCGCTACAGAGTCGCACGATCGAGAAAGCCGATCGGGTCGCAGGAGCAATCTGGCCGCGCGGCGAAG
>JBGPNU010000097.1:0-9999 GCA_041487675.1 Binatus sp. (SeqCode) | reverse complement strand
GACCAGTACGATACCCACGGCAAGCGACGGTGCGCCGGTCACGGTTGAAGTGCCGATCTTGGTCGAAGCACTCCGCGAGGCGGGCCTTAGCCTCAAGCAGGCGAGTGCCGTCGTGGCTAGGCTGACGGGCCGTGCGCGTCGCGAAGTGTATCAGGATGTCCTTAAATCGCGAGAAGATGACGATTCCACGGATGACTGAGCAGTGGACGCGACTCTATCGGTGCGCTTGCAGTCGGATTACCGGTGCGGTTCAATGCCAATAGGAGCAGTGTGGGGATGGTGAAGAGGGCGATTGACTCGCGGTCGGCTGGCTTGCCCCGGAAAAATGGCGCGAGCAGTCCGATCGTGGTGCTCGTGGTGCATGGACCCAACCTCAATCTGCTCGGGGAACGCGAGCCGGAAGTGTACGGGCGCACCCGCCTTAGCGATATCGACAAGGAACTCAAGCAACTGGGACGCGAACTGGAAATGAAGGTCGAGACGTTCCAGTCGAACAGCGAGGGCGCGATCGTAGATCGAATCCAGAGAGCGCTCGGCAAGACGGACGTATTACTGTTGAATCCGGGCGCGTACACGCACACCAGCGTCGCAATTCGCGACGCGATCCTGGCCGTTGATATTCCCGTGATCGAGGTCCATCTGTCCAACGTGTATCGGCGCGAAGCGTTTCGTCATCGTTCGATGATCGCGGACGTGGCGCACGGTCGTATCATGGGCTTTGGCGCCGAGAGCTACAGCCTCGCGCTCCGGGCTGCGCGCACGCTCGTCGAATCTTCGCGGAAACGGAGCGATTAAGCGATGTCAAACAGCGACCAGGCGCCCCGGCGGTCCGCCATCCTCAGAAAGCACGGAGACCAGATGGAAGTTCGCGAAATCAAAGCTCTGCTCGTGCTCATGCGAGACTATGGGCTGGTTGAACTTGAGATAGAGGACAAGAAGGGCAAGGTACGGCTGGTGCGGGGCGGGGCCCGCGCGTCATTTGACGAGACCGAGGCCTCATCCGCCGAGCATCTGCCGGCGCGCGTGGCCACATCGATCAAGATGGCGTCACGGCACGTGGAAGCGACTACGGAGGAAGGAGCGAAGGCCGCCGGTAGAATCGATCTCGAGCCGAATCAGAAGTTAATCGAAAGTCCGATGGTCGGCACCTTCTATCGGGCCGCATCGCCCGACGCCGCCCCCTTCGTCGAAGAAGGAAGCTCGATTCGCAAGGGGCAGCCGCTGTGCATAATAGAGGCGATGAAGATGATGAATGAGATCGAATCGCCCGCGGCCGGCCGCGTTATCCGAATCCTTGCCGAGAACGGGAATCCGATCGAATACGGACAGCCGCTGATGATAATCGAAGTAGTCTAGAGAGAAGGCGGATGTTCAAAAAACTGCTGGTAGCGAATCGCGGTACCATCGCCATCCGCATCATCCGTGCATGCCGCGAGTTGGGAATCTCGACTGTCGCGGTATTTTCGACCGCCGATAAGGGCGCGCTGCACGTCCGGATGGCGGATGAATCGGTCTGCATCGGCCCGCCTGCCGCGGAAGACAGCTACCTCAACATCCCAGCGATTCTGAGCGCCGCCACGACGTTTGGCGCCGACGCCGTGCATCCTGGCTACGGTTTTCTTTCCGAAAATGGCGACTTCGCCGAGGCGTGCCAGCGCTCGGGTCTGAGTTTCGTCGGCCCGCGCGCGCGTCACATCAGGTTGATGGGCGACAAGCCGCGTGCGCGCCGTATCATGAAGCGCGCTGGAGTCCCGGTGCTGCCCGGCAGCGAGGGCGCCGGGGTGACTGAACTTCGCGAAGCGCAGGCCGACGCCAAACGTCTCGGATACCCGGTGCTGATCAAAGCTGCGGCCGGCGGCGGCGGCAAGGGGATGCGCATAGTCCGCGATTCGAACGAGCTGGCGCGTCTGTTTTCGCTCGCGCAGGGAGAATCCGAGGCGTCGTTCAGCTCGCGCAAGATGTACCTGGAGAAATATCTCGAACGCGCGCGCCACGTAGAGTTCCAGATTCTTGCCGACAATCACCGCATGGCGATTCATCTCGGCGAACGCGACTGTTCGATTCAGCGCCGCCATCAGAAGGTGATCGAGGAGTCGCCGTGCCCGATTCTGACCGCGCGGCTGCGCGAAAAGATGGGCAAAGCCGCCGTTCGCGCGGCGGAGGTCGTCGGCTATTCGAATGTCGGCACGGTGGAATTCCTGCTCGCGGCGGGCGGCGAATTTTACTTCATCGAAATGAATACCCGGATCCAGGTCGAACACGGCGTGACCGAGATGGTCACCGGGGTTGACCTCGTGAAGGAGAGTATCCTGATGGCGATGGGTCAGCCGCTTGCACTGAAACAGCGGCAGGTGACGTTCAAGGGCGCCTCGATGGAATTCCGCATCTACGCCGAGGATCCCGAGCGCCACATTCCGTCGCCCGGGGTCGTCAGCAACCATCATCCACCCGGCGGACTCGGGGTACGCGTCGAGACCGCGCTCTACGACGGCTACCGTGTTCCGGTGCAGTACGACCCCCTGATCGCAAAACTGATCGTGCATGCCGAGACTCGCCCCGAAGTAATCGCGCGCGCCAAAGCGGCTCTGCGTGAGTACGTGATCGACGGCATCAAGACCAACATCCCGTTGCATCTGAAGATTCTCCACGATCCCGATTTCAATCGCGGTGAATTCTCGACCGACTTTATCCGCCGCTATGAGCCGCCGGAAGTCGAAGCCCGTGACGCCGCATCACCCGTCAGCAAAGCCTCTTGACCGCGACGCTCCGCGCCATGCTTGATAGTGTGGCGGCTTGCAAGCGCCCGGCGCCCGGCATCTCGATCCGATCCGAAACCTGAAGGTATCGCTAATCTAAAAAAATGAGACGACTAACTACCGCACTAATAATCGCCGTGCTTGCCGTGATGCCTCTTGCCGCGCCAAGCGCCGCGGAAGAGGGGATGAATCCGATGATTCCCGGTGGCGACGCCGCGCCCCCGGGCCACGCGCCCAAGGCGGTCGTCGAGAATCCGCTTTTCGACTTCGGCACCACGCTCGAAGGCAAGATGGTCAATCACGTTTTCAAGATCAAGAACACCGGCGAGGGCTATCTGGATATCCGGGGCGTCAAGACCTCGTGCGGATGCACGACCGGCAGTCCCTCCAAGTCCCATGTTGCGTCCGGCGACGAGAGCGAAATTGCGGTCGCCTTCGACACCCGCTTTCAGAAGGGCCATCAGGTCCGCACCATCACCGCCTTCACCAACGATCCCAATAATCCTCAGATCGCGATGACCCTCCAGGGCGTCATCAAGAAGCAGGTCGAAGCATCGCCCGGCGAAGTCGCATTCGGCACCGTGCGCAAGGGTGGCGAAGGCACCAGGGAGATCGTGATCAATGACCTCGTTGGCGGCGGACCCTTCAAGGTCGGCCCGATAAGCAACTCCAACTCCGCCATCAAGGTCACCCAGGAAAAGCGCACCGACGGCAAGCCTGGCGCATTGGTCAAGGTCTCACTGCTGAAGACGATGCCGGTTGGGGCGTTCGACGATACGATCAAAGTGACGACCAATCGCGTGCCGATTCAGGTTGACGTGTTCGGCACTGTGACCGGCGACTTGAATGTGGATCCGGCGCAAGTTTCGTTCGGGATCGTCCCGCGCGGGCAGGACATCGTCCGTCTGGTCAAGCTAAGCAATCAGGGCGCTCACCCCGTAAAAGTGCTCGACGTGACGAGCAGCAGCCCCGCCGTGGTCGCATCTGCCGAGCCGGTCGCGCCCGGCAAAACATACAAGCTAACCGTGATGCTCCGACGAGGCACCCCCGACGGTCAGCTCCGCGGGCAATTGACGATCAAGACCGACGACCCCGACCAGGCCACAATCAGCCTGCCGTTCTACGCGATCGTGGGTCAGTTCAAGAGCTGATCGTCCGGAACCCACGCGGAGCCGATCTTCGAGGATATGAAGGCGCTCTCCTGTCGAGAGCGCCTGAAGTTGTCCAATTCTTGAACTTTGGATTTCCGTCAGAAACTGGCAATTTACACCCCGTGTCAATCCTAAGCGCAGCGAAGGCCTCGGAGCTCTTTACTTTATTTTCTAAACCGTCGACCAACTAGATCAATTAATGTTCCGATTGCAGCAAGGCGTTCAAACTTTTTCCAAAGACAGTCCCTTAATGTGGTAGCGAGTTGATAGCGATACCAAGCTTTCGCACCAGCTTCTCCTTTGGTTGAAATTTGAAGCAGATATTCCTCGCTCAGATCTCCCGTCAGCGCCTCTGAGTCAACGCAAGGAACGACGAGCCAAAGCAGCAACTCCCCATAAAATGTATCGCAGTCGATTCTCGATATAAGCCTCGAGAACGATGTTGTTTTGCGCCCAATGTCGGCCAGCTTAATCTGGAAATACCCTACCGCGGTCATCAACGCAGTCGCCCCGGGTGCGCTATAGGGCGCCTGAATCTGGCCTCGAAGATGTTCACTCTCCTCCAGTAGCGCAGAACGTTCTGCCAACACTCGGTTCCGACGGCGTTCCGTAAGCTGATTAAGGTTTCGGAGTTCCGGCAGAATCGAGTCGACTCGCTTCTGGAACACGGCTGTAGATCTATTGATTTTCTTGACCCTGCGCTGACTCGTACTATGAATCATGGTGACTACGAGCTTCGTCGGTATCTTAAGAAGATGAGCCATAAGGAACCAGAAACGTGTGCGGAGGCGATGGATCCCAAAGATCATCGAGGCGATTCGGATTCGGCGTTGCAGGTTCATTACAACACCTCCGGGAGGGGGAAGTGACCTAGCGCCATCTTTTGGACTGCTAAGAGTGACTTGTCCAGCATCTCTCTGCCAGAAGGATTGACCTTGAAGAATCGCTTGGCGCGGCCTCCCCGCTCCGGAGTCGCCTCACCGAGGTTCGATTGGATGAAACCTTTCTGCTCCATCCGGTCGAGGGTTAGATACACTGCGCCGATCGAGGTCGGCCTCCCTGCTCGCTTCTCGATCTCGCGCCGAATCGTCATGCCGTATGCGTTTTCACTCAAACGCACGATGGCCAGAAGAACCAGCTGCTCGAACTCGCCCAAATAATCTCGTTGACCCATGAATTTCTCTCCGACTTGGCCAGTGGCTTTTGTACTTTCTAATATCCTCTACATAAATGAAGATATCAAGAGTGCTGGAAGACCGCAATTATACTTGCTTCCTTGCAAGCAAAGCCGCATATTCATGCATGATATCAATGAAGGATATCTACCAAAGATATTCGAGACGAATCTCATGGAATCTATATCCCTGAAGTTGCCCGAGGACCTGCTCGAATCCAGCGACCGATGCGCGCGGGCGCTGGGGATTCCGCGCGCTGAATATATTCGGCGCGCGATCGAGCGGATGAACCGCGAGGCCGAGGCCCGCCGCCGCGCGGAGCGGATGGCGCGGGTGTCGCGCAAGGTCCGCAAGGAAAGTATCCGGGTGAATGCCGAGTTCGCCGCGATCGAGCGCGACCCGGATGCCTAAGCGTGGCGAAGTCTGGCTGGCGAATCTGAATCCTCGCCGTGGCACCGAGCCGGGCAAGACGCGGCCCGTGCTGATCCTCCAGGCGCAGGCGCTTATCGACGCCGGGCATCCTTCAACGCTGATCGTGCCATTGACCACCAATCTTATCGACGACGCGGAGCCGCTGCGTATCCGCGTGCATGCGCAGTCCTCGATCCGGCGCGATTCCGACTTGCTGATCGACCAAATCCGCGCGATCGACAACCGCGTTCTCGTCAAAGGCCCGCTCGCGCGCCTCGACGAAGCGACGATGGAGCGTGTCGGCTCCGCAGTCCGCGAAGTGCTTGATATTGGCTGAACTCAAGGCTTGTTGCGCCGCGTCAAATGTGCGGCGCGGCAGACAATCGCGCCGACAGATGTCCCTCACCCTAACCCTCTCCCGACACATGGAGAGGGAATAAGAAGTAGAAGTGGCACCTCCCGACGGCGGGCGAGTATCCGGCGTATCTGATGGCGATGGTCGAGAAGCGTAATCAATAGAGCGTCGCGAAAAGGCTGCCCGCGTCGTGAGTCACTTGTGTCGCGGCGCCGCGGCTCCTTATATTCAATCAGAAGCATGGCTCGGCACGACAAATCGGGCATATTTTCGCGGCTATTGGCCCGGATGAGCGATTACGCGATCGGTCTGCTCACCAAGCCGATCAAAAGCTATGCCCTGCACATTCCGAACGACATTGCGGCCCTCAAGCGTCATATTCGCAAGGGCGACGTCATTTTGGTCGAAGGGAACGAGCGAATCAGCGAATGCATCAAGTATCTGACCCAGAGTTCATGGTCGCATTCGGCGCTGTACGTCGGTGACGAGCCGATTCGCCGCAATCCCGAGCTCAAGGCGCCGCTGGCCGCCAAGTTCGGTGAGGAAGCCAACTTCCTGGTCGTCGAGGCGATCGTCGAGGCCGGCGTGGTGCTCTCGCCGGTCAGCAAGTACCGCGATTTCAACATCCGCGTATGCCGCCCATTCAACCTCTCGTCGGCCGATCTCGCCGAAGTCATGGACGAGGCAATTCGCAGCGTTGGCGATACCTACGATCTTCGCAACGTGATCGATCTCATGCGCTATTTTTTGCCCGTCAGCCTGGTTCCCGCGCGCTTTCGCCGCCGCGCTTTGCAGTTCGGCAGTGGAGAACCGACCCGCGTCATCTGTTCGAGTGTGATAGCGTCGGCGTTCCATCGGGTCAGGTTTCCGATCGTGCCGAGCTACGAGCAGTTGCCGCCCGAGGCGGCGCAGCCGCCGAAGCGCAGGCTCTGGCCGATTGGCGCAAAGACCGGGGGACTTCAGTATGGCGTGCTCAAAATGGTTTCGCCGACGCTGATAACCCCGCGCGATTTCGACCTTTCGCCCTATTTCGAAATCGTCAAGTTCAATATCATCGAGAACATGCGCTTCGACTATCATAAGATTCTATGGGCCGACGACACGCCGGCGGCGCACGTCAATCCCGCCGTTCAAGTAAAGAAAGGCGCCTGACGCGCAGTCGCAAACTCCGGGGAGAGTAATTCATTGAACGACGAACAAGAGCATCCAGGCGGCCGGCGCGAGCTTCTCGAAAAGACCATCGCAAAAATTCTGCATCGCCACTGCAACTTCGGGTGGGCGAACTACTACATCCCAAGTGAGAAGTTTCCGAGCCTGATCGAGGAGCTGGTCGAAGTGATGAGTCCGGGCGGGCAGGCCGGTCACGAGGAACTGGTGCAGTTCTTCCTTGGCGTCCAGCGGCTGCCCTCGATCCAGGAGCGCGTCGCCAGATTCGAGCACCAATTTTCGATCTACAAGCGCAGTTAGCTATTAGTGGAGTTCCGCTTTCAAGGCGGTCAATTGCGCAGCTTCGGCCGCCGCCTCTTCGACCATCTTTCCGGGGAAGCGATCGTGCAGCGGACTTAAGCTCGATCCGAACTGCACCAGCCGATGCGCCATCCGCGCGATCGCGCCAAACGGCGCCGGCACCAGCTCCGCGGCGTCACGGAACTCGGCCAGGCTCGCGTTGTCCCATCCGAGCAGGCCGCTCAGCAGCATATAGATCGGAAGCGATCCGATCAGGCTGACTAGCACGACCAGCCACGCGCTGCCGACGTGGCCCGGTCCTCGCCATACCGCAAGGGCGAAGCCTCGCAGGATCACATAGTTGCCGAACGCGGCCAGCGCCGGGTTGACGAGCGTCTGCCAAATGCTGAGCGACGGCCACGCGACCAGGTAACCCATCAGCGGCCACGCCACGATCGAGCGCAGTACGGACGAAATCATGAAGGCGTAAAAAACGCCCTCGAATCCGTACCACTTCAGCATGTACCAGGTCAGGATGACGCGGCTCACGTGTTCGAGCAGCGAGGTCCAGGTGAATGTTCCGGTGCGGCCTACGCCCTGGAAAACCTGGTCGGGCAGACGGGTTGTGAAATCCGCCAGCCGCCATAGATGCATCAGCCACATCACGGTCGCGGCGCGCACGAACTGCGGCGGGAGCAGGCCCTTGATGAAAACGTCGGAGAACGCGATGTACGTCCCGCCCAGCATCGAGCTGACCATGATGGCCCAGCGGAGGCCCTGGTCGAGGTAGCGCCGGGTCAGCGCGATTTTGAGTTGCGAATAGCTCTCCGAAATAGAGGGCATCAAGGCCGTAAAGATGTAGGCGCCGGTCTCGAGATAGCCGAACGAAAACACGAAGGTGAGCAGGAAAATTTCGTTGAGCTCGAGGAAATCCGGCAGCAGTATCGCCATCATGACCGGAACCAGGCCCCAACTGACCGCGACTGCGGCTTGTCCACCGGTGAGCTTTGCGCCGTAGATGATCGATTTCCTGACAGTCTGCCGGTCGAAGTGGGCAAGGAATATCGTTACCAAGTTGAAGCCCATCTTTTCGTAGAAGATTGAACAGAACAGGCCCATCAGCAGATTTGCGATCACGCCGCCGATCGCGAAACCGAACACCACGCCCATCCCTTCGCCAAATACCGGATGCATCAAACCCCAGTGGCGCATGTAAACCCCGCAGATCATTTGCACCACGGGATTCATCACGAAGGTCAGAACGATCAGTAGCTGCGCATAGTCGAACCGCTGCAACGCGCGAAACAGGCTGAAGAAAATCGAGATGAAGCCCGGGAACTGGATCAGCGTATGCAGCACCACGAACCACGCCAGGTACGCGATCGGCGTATGCGGCAGCCAGATTGCGGCCACCAGTCCCAGCGCGGCGATTTGGAACATCCCCGCCAGCGCGTGAAACCAGATGAAGAACTGGGCGAATCTGATCGCGCGCGGCGGATCGGTCAAGCGATACTCAGCGAAGTATTTCACCATCGCCTGACTGGTGCCCAGGTCGAGCAGGGTGAAAAAAATCAGCATAAACTGCGTGACTGCGGCCCACCCGCCGCGCGCCTCGAGAAATGGATTTACGAAGTTGCGCTCGATGTAAAACGTCACCGCGAAGTTCAGCGGAATCATGATCAACAACGAGAGCAGGTAGTTGTAGAAGAAACCGCTGAGCGGGCGATGGAATCCGATGATCTCCCAGCGCGGATCGCCATGCGCCGGTTGACCGTCGCCCGTTTCCGGCACCGATGGCGCCGCAGCCGCCGCGCCAAGCGAGGCGGCCCGCGGCGATGCCGACAGAGTAGAGCGGTAAAACCGTTCGAGCAATTCAGGATGCCGCAAGCTGTAGCGGCGCACGAACACATACGCAATCAGGAAAATCGCAAACATCGTGAGGAAGATCGCGGCAAGGATTCTGACTTGTGGGCGATCGGGCACCGGTGACGCTATCCAGTCGCCATACGCGGTGACTCGTGCGCCCGCCGCGGTGCGCGACATTCCGTAAAGCAGCCAGTTGAAGTACGGCCAGCGCTGAAAGTCGTAGTTCTCCGCGCCTTCGATTCCCTTCAACATCGTCAGCAGGCTGGCGATGCGCGCGCTCTGGTCGCCCTGCCGGATCCATTCGTTGAGCACGTAAATGGTGCCCTTGCCGGAATGCACCCGAAGCAGGATCGGAGTCTCGGGCCGGACTGGATCGCGAGCGTTGGTCCGTACCATCACTTCTGCGCCACTTACGTCGAGGATCGAGCGCTCGTGCACGCGCACCGCGGAAAGCCAGCTGACGTTCCTGGAGAGCGGGTCTTTCGGCGGGCCGACATAGTTAACGACGGCGGCCAGGCGCTCGAGTTCGCGATCATGAGTCGCGCCGCGAGGGACATCGACGATGCCGGTCTGTTTCACAGCGCCGTTTGTAAGATCCGCGAGCGCGGCGGGATCGGTATGCCGTCCTAGAATCAGCAGGAAGCCCATCCCAGACGCGACCCGCGCCTTAAGTGCCTCGAGCTCAGGGCCAGGCGCCGGGATATTGTCCTGATAGACGGCAGTCGTCGCGTCGCTTAGATTTGCGACGCGATGAGTAGTCGGATCGAGCAGCAGGCGCGAGAGGACCAGGTCTTCGGCGCCCGAATAATAGATGTTGAACGCTTCGTCAGCCGCGATGG
>JBGPNU010000096.1:0-10006 GCA_041487675.1 Binatus sp. (SeqCode) | reverse complement strand
GGAAGATTGAATAGTCATAAGGTGACTACTGAGTATGTGGAAAAGAGCGAGTTGGTAATCCTATTTGCTCAACCATTCAAAAGATCGCCAGGGGATTGACCGGCGACGCGGTGCCGCGCTCGAGGATCAGCGGCGCCATCGCGAACATGAATTCGCTTCGTTCGAGCTTCGCGCATGCCGCCGACACCGCGTCGAAATCTGCGTTGTCGATCAGATGTATGCCCATCGCGACCAGGGTCCCGACGTGAATCGGCAGCGCAATCCCGTCATATCCGCTCGGTACCACGTCGCTTACCGCGTCACTTCCCAAGATCGCGATCCGCCGCTCGTGGAGCCACGGCAGGCAACTCGCATCGAGTCCAGGCATCCCCTCGCGAAATGGATCCCATCCGCCTTTCGACTTGCGCCGCGTCGAGCGGCCGGTGCGGACCAGCAGCACGTCGCCCTCTTCCACGCGAACTCGCTGCGCCTTCTCGGCGGCATCGAGGTCTTCGGGGAAGATTGGACTGCCCGGTTCGAGCCATTCGACTTTTTTGAGCCGCGGAATATCCAGCAGGACGCCACGGCTCACGATACCTGCGCGCGTAACGTCGATCGCGCACTTCTTTGCGCCATGCGAGCCGACTTCCTTGGCGTCGAAACCGTTGTACATCTTGCCTTGCCAGAACACGTGGCAGAGCGCGTCGAGATGGGTATTCGCCATCCCATGCGGCGCGATCGCGAAATAATCGCCGGCATAGGGAAGCGCCTCTTCGTGCGCATCGGTCCCCGCTTGAACCATCAGATGCGTCACCGGGGTCGGATTGTCAGCCGCTGGGATAGTTGCAAGCGCGAGCGCCATCGAGACGCTCTCTCCGGTCTGCACCAGCCGAGCCGCGGCCGCGCGCTTTTGATTGGTGATGTAGTTGAGCGCGCCGCGCTCATCGTCTTTGCCCCAGCGGCCCCAATTGCTCAGCTTCTCGAAGAGTCCCTTTACGTCCGAAGGCGTTAGTTTCTGAGCCATGATAAACTCTCCTGGCGCGACGGTCGCGCGGAAATTCCGTATAGCATGCCCGCCGGCGGTTCTGTCAATTTGAACGATCGGTATGTTCGGTATCTGAATCTTAAGTCATGCGAGGTGTCCAATTGGGCAACGACTACATTGAGGCGGCTCGCAGTTTTCACGAAGTCATCAAGCATTCCTACACCAGCGTCCGCTCGTCGCCGCATTTGCTCGATTGGGACATCAAGCCGATCCCCTACAAGATTTATCCTGGTGCCGCATCGGTCGCTCTGCCGCGCGATCTGAATCTGGCCGGGATGTCCACTCTCACCGCGCTCTCATCGCGTCCGGCGCCGGAGTCGTCCGCGCTTCTCGATATTGTTGCGCTCACCCGGATACTGTTCTGCGCCGATGGGCTCACCCGGCACAGGCGCGTCGGCGCCGAGGATTACCATTTTCGCGCCGCACCGTCCGCCGGCGCGCTCTACCCGATCGAGATTTACGTGAGCGCGGGCGCGGTCGAAGGACTGGAGACCGGCCTGTATCACTTCTCGCCCGCGGATCTGCGGATGTCCGGACTCAGGCGCGGCGACTGGCGCGAGTACCTCGCAAGAACGGCTGCGATGCGTCCATCGATACTGCACGCGAGCGCCGTGATCGCACTCAGCGCAATCTACTGGCGCAGCGAATGGAAGTATCGCGCGCGGGCGTATCGCTATTGCTATTGGGACGCGGGGACGATGCTCGCGAATCTGCTCGCGGCAGCCGCGGCCGATGGAATTTCAGCCGAAGTGATCACCGCTTTCGAGGATCCTGCGTTGGAGGCTATCCTCGGAATCGACGGCGATCGAGAAGGGATGGTCGCGCTGATCGCGCTGGGCTATTCAGAAAAGCCCCCCGCACCGTCGCCGGATGCACCGCCGCTTGCGCTTGAATCGATTCCGCTTTCAGCGAACGAGGTAGTTTACGACGATCTGGTGAAGATGCATCGCGAGTCGCGCCTGCTCACGGCCGGCCAGGTTCAAGAAGTCCAATCGGTTGCAGGCGCGAGTCTCAAATCCAGTTCGGAGTCATCGGCGACTGAGTTGTTTCGTTTCAGCGTTATCGAATCCGAAGAGGCGACGGGTCTCGGGCAGACGATTTTGCGCCGCGGCTCGACGCGAGCATTTGCGCACGATGCGATCTCTGCGCAGCAACTCGCGACTATCATGGGCGCCTCGAGTGAGCATCCGCGCGCCGACTTTCCGCCCTTGACCGACACCTACCTGATCGTCAACGCGGCGAGCGGGATGGAGCCGGGCGCGTACTACTACGACCGGCGCGAGCGCGCATTCGAGTTGCTGAAGGCGGGCAACTTTCGCGGCGAGGCGGGATACCTATGCCTCGAGCAGCCACTCGGGATGGACTGTTCGGCGCTGGTCGTTTACATGGCTGACCTCGAGCGCGTGCTCGGCGCACTCGGGAATCGCGGCTATGGCGACGCGCATCTCGAAGCGGGCGTTCTCGGCGGACGCGCATATCTCGCCGCATATTCGCTTGGCCGCGGCGCCACGGGACTCACTTTCTACGACGACGACACGACGAAATTCTTCGAGCCTCACGCCGGAGCCAAAAGTCCGCTACTGATGGTGGCGCTGGGTGTTCCGCGCTCGCGCGCAAAATAGCGCCGCGCCTATGATGACTGCTTGATAGGCGGATGCCCGCTTCTTGGGCATCGGCATTCCCTTTTTCAACGTTAATTGGGCAAGTTCCCGTGGCACTTTTCTTGCCCTTGTCCGCTTGCTCCCGCCTCTAATGGGAGCGATGTGTGTGTTCACGAACTTCTTGATCGACTTGAGTCGGAGGTAACTTCTCTTATGGGTGCGAATCGTCAACAGGGATGGGCACTGCTGCTCTTCCTCGTCGGTTTCACATTCTTACCGGCTGGTCTTTTTGCGTTGGGGCCGATTTTCGCAGTGGTCGGACTCGTGTGCCTCATTGTTTCAGCGGTCTGGTTCTACAGGATCAAACCGCTCGAGCATTTGGCGCCGGAGAACAGGCAGGCGAGGTAGGCCGTTTAGGACACCGCTGAGAGCCGAAGTCAATTCGGCGGAGGACAAATGAAGATTCTTGGTCTTTTAGTTTGTGTGCTTGGCTGGCTGATAGCCGTCCTAAGCGTGAAAGTGCCTGGTGTGTACGCGCAGCTATTGGTCGCGGCGGCAGGATTTGTCGTAGCCGCGATCGGTGCTCTTGCAATACTCAACCGCGCGCACCTCAAAGACGCGATTTGGAAAGCCTGAAAGGAAATTTTGATGCTGATACGAATCAACCGTACCCGCCACCGGCTTAACGTGCTGGTGCTCATGCTCCTGGCCGGCGCCTGGCTGTTGCCGCCTGCACTCGCGCTTGCCCAAACGGCCGCGCCTGCGGCAGCTGCCTCTCCCGCAGCACCGGCGAAGCCCATAACGACTGCTGATATTAAAGGGATCAGCGGGCCGTCCGCAGCCGATCAGGCGAAAGGCGATCCCGGCGGCACAATCACCGGGACCGTCGGTGACATCCCGGTCACCGACGCCAAAGCCGGTCTCACTCTTGCGGATGTCGTTAACACCGTCGGTCAGAACCGAATCGCGATCAATTTTGTCTGGACGCTGGTGACCGGCTATCTGGTCATGTTCATGCAGGCCGGATTTGCGGCTGTGGAAACCGGTCTGTGCCGTGCCAAAAACGCCAACCACACCTTCATGATGAACTTCATGGTGTACGGGTGGGGTTTGTTCGCTTACTGGGTAATGGGATTCGCGCTTCAGCAAGGCGGATGCGCTCCCAACTCAAATCTTGGCGGGCTAAGTCCGCTTAACTCGGAATTTACGATCAATTTCCTGGGCGGCAAACCCTGGGGACTGTTCGGCCAGAAGGGATTTTTTCTGAGCGGCACCGGCTACGACGTCGGCGTGATGGTGATGTTCCTCTTCCAGATGGTCTTCATGGACACTGCCACCACGATCGTCACCGGAGCTGCGGCAGAGCGTTGGAAGTTCCTCGCGTTCTCTATCTCGACATTTTTCTTGGGTGCGATCACGTACCCGCTTTTCGGGAACTGGGCGTGGGGCGGCGGGTGGCTTTCACAACTGGGCGCCAATTATGGGGTCGGACATGGCTACTGCGACTTCGCCGGCTCGGGGGTCGTTCACTCGGTTGGCGGCCTGACCGCGTTGGCACTGTCGATGATCATAGGACCTCGCATCGGGAAATACACCAGGAATGGCAAGCCCAATCCGATGCCCGGCCATGACATGACGATGGTCCTCATCGGGTGTTTCATACTCGCCTTCGGCTGGTTCGGGTTCAATCCGGGCAGCACCTTGGGCGCTTCGGGCAACGGCAGTCTGCGAATCGGCTCGATCGCCGTCAACACGATGCTTGCCGGGTGCACGGGTTCGATCGCCTCGCTGCTCTACATGTGGATTCGATTCGGTAAGCCCGACGCCTCGATGGCGGGCAACGGTCTGCTGGCGGGGCTCGTGGCGATCACCGCTCCCAGCGGGTTCGTCAACACGGTTGGCGCCGCCATCATCGGTTTCTCTGCCGGTATGCTAGTGTGTCTAAGCGTCGAGTTCATAGAACGCGTTGCGAAAGTTGATGACCCCGTCGGTGCGATATCGGTTCACGGTGCCTGCGGGTTATGGGGCGTCATCTGCGTGGGCCTGTTTGCGGATGGCACGAGCAATTACGGTGGAAGCTGGAACGGCGTGAACGGCAATGTCACGGGGCTGTTCTACGGCGACCCCAGCCAACTTGTGGCTCAGCTCATAGGGTGCGCAACCTTGGTAGGCATCATCTTCACCCTGTCTTACTTGCTCAACTGGATTGTCGACGTCGTTGTGGGCCAGCGCGTGGGCGCGGCGACCGAACTGCAAGGCCTCGACATTCCCGAAATGGGCGCGCTCGGCTATCCTGAGTTCCAACTCGTCAGCGCCTCGCTTGAAGTGCCGGCGGCAGACTGAAGCAAGGAGCCAAGAAAAATGACAGGACAAATCATTTTCGCAGTCTTGATGTTGGTCGTTTTCGCCGGTTGGCAGTTAATCAAGCCCGGCCACAGCATCTTCGATAGGTAGACCGTCAGGTGGAAACGGTTCTACAATCAGGAGTGGCTGTTTCATTTGCTTCGATGAATGCTAAGCGTCCCACGCCAATCGTAAGGGACGCGCACGCTCTCCTCGTGCGCGGGATCGATGCATTGGAGCGTAACCACATCGACGAGGCCGTCGGTCTCCTCGGCCAAACGGTAGAGCTCGATGCCCAGTCGTTTTACGGTCATTTGGCCCTGGGCATCGCGCTTACCAAGGCGCTTGAAATACCGGCGGCCGAGCGGGCACTGGAGACCGCCATCAGTCTCCAGCCGGAAAACTTTTACCCTCACCTGCGGCTAGCTGAACTATATCAGCGCGTCGGAGTCCCAAAGAAGGCGAAAGAAGAGTTGCAGACCGCGCTGGATTTGGCTGAGACCTCCGCGGAGAAGAAAATCGCTCGCGATCTGCTCGCCGCCGAGGAGCACCGCGAGCCTCGTCGCGCATGGCGGCCAGATTTCAGCAGCTTGCTGCGCGGGCCCCGGCGGAAGTAATGACCAAGCCGCGCATAACACCGTTAACAAGGAATCGGCACATCGTGCTGACCATCGGGACTGGGGCGATTGCACTAATGACGGCGATCTTTCTGGTTGGTGCTCCCCCGATACCGGCGGTAGTGGGAGTAACACTCGCCGTGACCTGGTTGATTTGGCGCGCTCCGGCCGCATGACAGACAGCGAGAGGCTAATCGGGGAATAGCAAATGAAAAAAATCGAAGCCATTATCAAGCCATTTACGCTCGATCCGGTGAAGCAGGAACTTCAGGCCATCGGAATCACCGGCCTTACTGTGTACGAGGTAAGGGGTTTCGGCCGCCAAAAGGGCCACACCGAAATGTATCGTGGGTCGGAATACGTGGTCGACTTCCTGCCCAAGCTCAAGATCGAGTTGGTGGTCAAGGATGACCAGCTCGCGCAGGCGCTCGACGCGATTATGCTGAAGGCCCATACCGGAAAAATCGGAGACGGCAAGATCTTCGTGACCGACTTGCAGGATGTCATCCGTATTCGTACCCGCGAACACGGTGACAACGCCGTCTGACTATACCCTACATATCGAAGTCCGGTTTGCGATGGTGCTAGGACTGGGGCTCATACTGCTCGCGGTGTTGCTCGGGCCGGTTCTGCTGAAGCCGGTTGAGAAGAACATTGAACTCTTCTTCCTTGCTGCGGGTACACTCGCATCAGCGGCCACGGGGCAGTCGGGCAAGGACTTGCTCAATGCGGCGGTAACCGAACCGATAGCACTAACTGTCGCGGTGCTGGTCTTTGGCGTGATCGCGCGGTTCCTTCGTCCGGCACTCGACCGGGCGGTACAGCGGTCGGTGAAAGTGGTGGGCCCGCGATGGATATACTTTGGCCTGATCGTGGTGTTGGGCTTGCTTTCGAGTGTCATCACGGCGGTGATAGCCGCACTGATCCTGGTTGAAGCGATAGCACTGTTGAAGCTCGATCGTCATAGCGAGATCGCAGCCGTCGTTCTCGCGTGTTTCGCGATCGGATTAGGCGCGGCGCTGACTCCGGTTGGTGAACCGCTCGGCACAATTGCGATTGCCGCGCTCAAGACCGACTTCTGGTACCTGATGCGACTACTTGGTCCCCTTGTCATTGCGGGAATAGTCATTGTCGGCGTGGTGAGCCTTTTCCTGCCGGCAAGATACGGTCACTCACTGAAGGCCGACGCCCACCCCGACAGTTGGTCTGAGATTTTTATTCGCGCCGGCAAGGTTTACCTCTTTGTGGCCGGTCTGGTTGGCCTGTCGTGGGGACTGCGCCCGTTGGTGGATCAGTACATTAGCAGAATGCCGCAGTGGGCGCTGTTCTGGATCAATTCAATTTCGGCAATCGTCGATAATGCGACCCTGACAGCGGCAGAAATTGGTCCGTCACTCTCGCCCTCCCAACAGCGCGGCGTGCTGATGGGATTATTAATCAGCGGTGGGATGCTGATCCCGGGCAACATACCGAACATCGTCGCTGCCGGACGGCTGGGAATTTCAAGCCGCGAATGGGCCCGCGTCGGTTTGGTGGCCGGTCTGCCGCTGATGCTTGTTTGCTTCGTTGTGCTCGAATGGATCGGCTGACCTGGCGAGCGAACGTCTCCGCTCGAAAAGCTGGAGCACTTCCGCTCCGCATCTGCCCATATGCGCCTCCGACGGCGAGTGATTAAGGCGCTTGCGCTCAACAGGCGGGAAGAGGTACGTCCAGACGGTCTCTGCCTGAATCACTTGCTCCCGCGCGTAACGGGAGCACACCGTAAGGAATGGATGATCGTAATCACATAGCCCGGAAAGCGCGGCGCTGGCTGAGCGCTGCCGAAATCTAGGAGGAATTTTTCCAATGCCCCACGTTCCCTTTAAACGTAGGCGACAATGGCTGCTGAAAGTGGTTCTCGCACTATTCCTGGTGCAATGGCTCAGCGGCCCGGCGATCCTGGCGATGGCGGACGAGCCGCAACCCGATCCCGCCGGAATCGCGACCGGCGACAAAACCTCAACTTCGGACGCGGGTGGCAACGCGTTTGTCGTAACGGAGCCGACCGATAAGACCGCTTCCGATTACGCCAAGAATAAAAAGGCATTCGACGAGTACCAGGCTCAGGCCGCCAAAGAACCGCTTGCGATGAAGCTCGCCGATAACGTCGGGCATTTGCGGATCGCGACCAACTTTTCGTGGACCCTGATTACTGGATATCTGGTGCTCTTCATGCAAGCCGGGTTCGCGCTCCTCACCTGTGGGTTGGTGCGAAAGAAGAACGCCGGCCATCTCATGATGCTTAACTTCGCGGCCTACGTATTTGCGTTCCTCGCCTACTATGTCTGCGGCTACGCCTTTCAGTTTGGCGCCGTGGCAATAAATGCGGCGCCGGCCAATCTCGGCGGCATCCCCGCGCTCAACCACTTCCTCATCGGGAGCGGTCAATGGGGCTTTTTGGGAGGAAGGGGCTTCTTCCTGAGCGGTCCCGGTTACGATGCCGCCAGCAATTGCTTGACGCTTTTCGAAGTCGTGTTCATGGAGACCGCCGGCTACATAATCGTCGGAGCGATCTGTGAGCGGATAACTTTCTGGGCGTTCATCCTCTGCGAAATATTCGTTGGAGCCGTACTTTATCCAACCTTCGGCTGTTGGGTATGGGGCGGCGGATGGATGTCTCAGTTGGGCCAGACGATGAACCTCGGCCACGGCTACGTGGACTTCGCCGGATCGACCGTCGTCCACGCAATCGGCGGCTTCTGTGCCATGGCGCTTGCCGTCATCCTTGGTCCCCGGCTTGGTAAGTATGGACCCGACGGCAAGCCGCGAGCCTTCCCTGCGCACAACCTTGTGTACGTCGTGACCGGTACTTTCATCCTTCTGTTCGGCTGGATGGGATTCAATCCGGGCTCGACGTTGGGCGCGAGCGACCTGCGCATCTCGGTCATTGCGGTCAACACCAACCTCGCAGCGGTCTCCGGCGCCGCGTCTGCGATGTTCCTTTGGTACTGCATGTTCGGCAAACCCGACATCACGATGGCTTGCAATGGGATGCTTGCCGGTCTCGTCGCGATAACGGCTCCATGCGCATTCGTGTCGCCAAACTCCGCCGTCATCATCGGTCTTCTGGCGGGAATCATCGTGGACTTGGGTGTCTTGTTCAACGAGCGCGTGCTCAAGGTGGATGATCCCTGTGGCGCAATTTCGGTTCATGGATATTGCGGCTGGTTTGGCGCGGTCTGCGTCGGAATATTCGCCGATGGAACTTATGGCGCCGGCTGGAACGGCGTCGGCGCGTTGACTTATTTGGGCAAGGCCGGCATGGGCGTGACGGGCTTGCTCTATGGAGACTACCGGCAGTTTGCGATGCAGCTCGGCGGAGCCACGTTGTGTGCAGTTTTTGCGTTCAGCTTGACCTACCTGGTCTTCTCGATCGTTAACGCCATAAAACCGATGCGTGTGACCAAGGAGGTCGAGCGCGAGGGGCTCGACGTGCCCGAGTTCGGTCTTTCCGCGTACCCAGAGGATGTGGTGGTCGACGCGGCTGCCTAGTCATCACCCTCAACGGTTGTTAACCCCTGCCACTGCGTCCGACACGACGCAGTGGCAGGGCCCTTTTTTGCGATTGCTCGTGCGATTCGTCCTCACCATGTCTGCCGGGTAGCTCGCTGCGGAATGGAATCTTCGCCCGCCGCTCCACCTTCAATCGAGCAAGCAAGCCTTCGATCTGGCGCTGCTTTCCGACGTCGGAACCAATCGTCCGGACAATGATTGCCCGGATTATTCGGACGATGATGCGAGGCCGCTCTCGGTCGCGCTCGCATTGCCTGCCGAGTCCGCACGATGTTAGCCTGCGCTAACCGCCTTTTTTTCCGGGACGGCCCCAACCATGCGCGAGGTCAGCGTCGGTGAAAACCTCGATCAGTACAAACTGACCGAGGTAATCGCGCGCAGCGGAATGGCGTCGATCTTCGCGGCAATCGATCAGATCGATCACTCGACCGTCGCGATAAAAGTTCCCTACATGCAGTTCGAGAGCGACGTGGTCTTCTACGGCCGCTTCCAGCGCGAGGAAGAGGTCGGGCGCCGTCTCAACCATCCCGGGATCATCAAGGTGCTCACCCCCAGGCACAAGAGCCGCATGTACATCGCGATGGAGTTCATCGACGGACCCTCGCTGCGCGCGATGATGCGCGAACCCGGCGGAATGCCGACCGGCAAGGCACTCGATATAGCGCGCCAGATTTGCGAAGCGCTGGTGTACATGCACGGCCAGGGCGTAGTGCATCGCGACTTGAAGCCGGAAAACATCCTCGTCACAGCGGACGGCAAGATCAAAATCATGGACTTCGGGATCGCGCTCGACGAATCCGCGCGGCGGCTCACGTGGTCCGGGCTGTCCTCGACGATCGGAACCCCGGACTACATGGCGCCCGAGCAGG
>JBGPNU010000095.1:0-10074 GCA_041487675.1 Binatus sp. (SeqCode) | reverse complement strand
GCCCGGTTTGTTCACGACGATTGCCGCACCATCTTCATGCAGCACCGCAAGCGTGAGATCGCGATTCGGCTCGATAGGCGAGTACTTTTGCGCCGGCGCCACTTCGACGACGTCGTCGGTCCCGACAATCTCGCTCTTTTTCGAGCGGCGCCCGTTGATCCGCACCATCCCGCGCTCGACCAGTTCCTGCGCGGCGCGGCGCGACGGCGCAAATCCGATTCGCACCAGGTAATGGTCGAGCCGCTCTCTGACTACTTCCTGCACGTAACTAATGCGTACCTGCGGCGCTGCTCGTCGAGTGCGGCGATTCTGGAGGCAGTTTGTACACCGCGAATTGCAGCGTCGCGACGTATAGCAGAATCCCGAGCAGGATCACCGCGGTCAGTATATCGACGAAACCGAGATGGGTTGCGCCGCGTTCGAATCGTTTGAATCTGAAAGTCTTGCGCCCTATCAATTCGACTCCTCCGATTCGCCGCTGCTATGCGCCTGCTGCGATGCGCAGCGCCGAGCGAACCTGCCGCCCCCGCTCGGGTAATCCAAACAGCCGTCTGAGCTCGCGTCCGGTTTCTGATTTTTCACACGCCGCGATATCCAGCGGTGAGCCGGCCGCTACCACTCGGCCACCGTCGTCGCCTCCGCCCGGTCCGAGATCGATTACATAGTCGGCGTGCGCGATGAACTCCATGTTGTGCTCGATCACGACCAGCGTGTTGCCTTCCGTCACCAACCGCGTGAGCACCTTGATGAGCCGCCTGATGTCCGTCGAGCTAAGCCCCGTCGTCGGCTCATCGAGCAGAAACATCCGCGGCAGATGCTTGCCGTCCGGCCCGAGCGGTGCTGGTTCGAGATCGGCCAGGATAAAGCGCGCGAGCTTCAGGCGCTGCGCCTCTCCACCCGACAGCGTCGAGGTCGTCTGTCCGAGCCGGATGTACCCGAGCCCGACCGCTATCAGCGCGTCGAGCCGTTTGACAATCCCGGGATGCCGGATGAAAAACGCCCGCGCGTCTTCGACGGTCAAATCCAGCACTCCGGTGATACTCAGGTCGCCGAGCCGAATCGCGAGAATATGGCTCTGGAAGCGGCGCCCATCGCACGTCTCGCATTTCACTTCCAGGTCCGCCATGAAATGCATCTCGATCGTTACGGTCCCGGTGCCGCTGCACTTCTCGCATCTTCCGCCCTTGACGTTGAATGAGAACTGCCGCGCGGTCACGCCGAGCCGCCGCGCTTCGGGACTGGCGGCGAACAGTTTGCGGATTTCGTCGTAGATTTTCAGATAGGTCGCCGGATTCGAGCGCATCGAACGCGTCGGCAACTCCTGCCCCATGTGCACCATGTCTCCGATCAGCTCGAAGCCTTCGATCCGATCGCACGCTCCCGGCTCCGCCGAGGTGTCGCCGCCGCGGCGCCGATAATTATTGTAGAGCACGTCCTCGACCAGGCTCGATTTCCCCGACCCCGAAACTCCCGTGACGCAGACCATCCGCCCGGCCGGAATCGCAACCTCGATGTCATCGAGATTGTGCTCGCGCGCGCCGACGATTCGAATCCCGGGATCGCGCCTGGTAAATTTGCGCCGCTTGGAAATAGCGCGCATCAGCATCACCCGCCCCGGCGACGTCTCCATGCTGTCGAGGTCCGCCTTCACCGGCGAGCCCGCGTAGGTGAGCTGCCCGCCCTCGCTTCCACCACCCGGCCCAAGCTCGACCAGGTAGTCCGCGCCCGCAATCATCGCGGGATCGTGCTCGACGACGACCACCGTGTTGCCGAAATCCCGCAGATGATGCAGCACCGCGAGCAATCGCCGCGCGTCAGACGCGTGCAGGCCGACGGTCGGCTCGTCGAGTGCATACAATGTCCCGACCAGCACGCTGCCGAGCGCGCTGGCAAGATGAATTCGCTGCGCCTCGCCCCCCGACAGGGTGCGCGCCTGCCGCTCGACGGTCAGGTAGCCGAGGCCGACTTCGACCAGGTAGCTGACGCGACTCCGCAGCTCGCGCATCACGACCGCGGCACGCGCCGCAACTTCAGGAATCGATCCGATCTTGTCGAGCCATTCCACCAACTCGCGGATCGAGAGCTTGCCGATGTCGGCGATCGACTGTCCGTCAACCCACACGTTGAGCGCCTCACGCTTGAGCTTCGCGCCGGCGCAGACCGGGCACGTTACGAAGCGCCGATACTTCGCCAGCAGGATGCGGACGTGAGTCTTGTAGCGGCGCCCCTCCAGCCACTTGAAGAAGCCGTGCACTCCCGGCCAATGGTCGGGGTCCCACTTCTTCTCGCGCGGGCCGGGGTCCCCGTCGAGCAGCCAGCTTCGCTCCTCGTCGGTCATCTCGCGATACGGCGCCGAGGTGCGAATCTTTCTGCGCCGCGCCAGCTTGATCATCCATTCGTTCATCTCGCGATAGGCCGGTGTCCGCCAGGTCGCGACCAATCCCTGGCGAATTGACAGGTTTGGATTTGGAATCACCTTGTCGAGATCGAGTTCCACCGTTCGTCCGAAGCCTTCGCATTCGGGGCAGGCGCCGATTGGGCTGTTCGACGAAAACAGCGCCGTGCTAGGCTCCGGAAACGGCACTGCACAAGCCGAACAGTTGAAGCGCCGATCGAAATCAAGAGTCGCCGCAGTCCGGGTATCGCCGTTGTCGCGCTCCACGCGCACGTATCGAGCTCGTCCTCCGCCCAGGTAGAAAGCTTTCTCGAGCGCCTCGCGCACGCGCTCGATCTCCGCGTCGCCGCCGACCGACACTCGATCCACCACCACCATCATCGCGCCCTCGGGACGCGCGTCCGCCGCGCCCGCGCGCGCCGCGAATTCCGCGGTCTCCGTAATAGCGCCGTCGGCGAACAGGCGATGGTATCCGTTCTGGATAAGGTAATTGGCCGCGTCCAGCATCGAGCGCGAACCCGCTTCGAACGGCGCCAGCACGATGTAGAGTCCCGGCTCCGCGAGGATTCGCACCGCCGCGCTTTCGACGCTGTCGCGGCTTACCTCGCGCCCGCATCGCGGGCAAATCGTCCGCCCCACGGTCGCGAACAGCAGTCGAAGATAGTCGCTTATTTCGGTGACGGTCCCGACCGTGGAGCGCGCATTCTTTATTGTATTTTTCTGCCTGAGCGCGAGCGCCGGCGGAATATCGGAAATCGCATCCACGTCCGGCCGTTCCATCCGTTGCAAAAACAGCCGCGCGTAGGTCGAAAGACTCTGTACGTAGCGCCGCTGACCCTCGGCATAGAGGGTGTCGAAAACCAGGCTCGACTTGCCCGATCCGGACACGCCGGTTACGACGGTGAGCTTGTCGCGCGGAATTTCGAGCGAGATATCAGCCAGGTTGTGAGTGCGCGCGCCGCGGATACTGATTGAGCGATCCAAGTTTTTCTCAGTTAAAAGTCAACGAGCTAAAACGCGCGGCGTGATGCACGTCAGTTAAAAAACTTACCGCGGGTCTTCGATCGGCCGCGCCTTTTTCTTGCGTTCGCCGGGATATTCGTCGGCCACTTGCCCGTACAACTCGGCCAATGCGTCGTCGAATTTAGCCTGTAAACGTCGCGTCTGTGCTTGGCGTTCGGCCTCTGGAAGCGGCGCCAGACGCGTAAGTTCATCGTCGAGCTTGATCATAAGGCGGTTTCGCTCGATCAGGTATTGATAGCCGTTCATAGGCGCTCTAAAACCTCAAATTCCAAAGATCTGAATTATAGGTTATCCTGCGACGAGCGGACAACCCGGCGCCTCGATCCCGAACAATTTGACGTGGAAATCCACACACAATCATCGCCCGATTCGAGCACCGTCGAAATCCTACGCGCATGGCCCGATGCCGCCCTTTGTCATGGATTCGCCGGACGCGGCGGCGGCGTGAGCTGTGGACAGTTCGCTTCGCTGAATCTTTCCTACTGGGTCGGCGACGACCGCGCCGCCGTCGATTCCAACTGGGCGCGTATCCGTCGCGAGGCGCCGGCCCTGAAACTCGTCGCACGGATGAACCAAGTGCACGGGATTGCGGTCCACGTCGTCACTCGCGAGACCGCGGCGATTCGCCCGCGGGGTGACGGGATGGTCACCGCGGATCCGGGCGTGATACTCGGAATTTTCAGCGCCGACTGCGTGCCAATATTGATGATCGATTCGAAACGAAAGATTGCGGGAGCGTTCCACGCCGGATGGCGCGGCATCATCGCCGATATCGCCGGCGCCGGCGTCAGCGCGATGACCCGGCTCGGCTCTCGCGCCTCCGATCTTCGCGCCGCACTCGGCCCGTCGATCGGGCCGTGTTGTTTCGAAGTTGATACCGAGCTTGGTGACCGCTTCGGCGCCGAGTTCGCCGGCGCGCGGCATCATATTAGGGCAGGGCGCCCTGGCAAGGCGTATCTCGACCTTCGCGCTATCGTGACCGGACAACTGGTGCGGGCTGGACTCGCGGCCGCCAACGTCGCGAAGGTCGGTCCGTGCACTCAATGCGCCTCGGATCGATTCTTCTCGCGCCGTGCCGCAGGCGGCCAAGTCACCGGCCTCCAGCTCAGCTTTGTCGGCTTTGCCGGCCAAATCAGCTAGATAAGTTAGTCAGTTAGACAGGACAAAATGTCGAAGCGACAACCAAAACCGCGTCGGTCCCGCGGGCTGATCGCTAAAATCCGCAAGCCGATGGCGCCGCCCTCGCGCGTGATCGAAGACCCGACCAAATACAAGCGCGAACGCGAACTGGAAAAAATTCGGCGCGAGGAAAAATCCGGCAATTCCCGATGACAGTTCCAGTAAGCGGACAGATTCGAGTCGGAATAATCGGCGCCGGCCTTATCGGCCAGACGCATTCGATGATGCTGCGCTACGTCGCGGATCGCACCGAGCAGAGCGTCCGCGTGGTTTCGGTCGCCGACCTCTCACACGCCGCGGCCGAGCGGCTGGCGGCGCGATGGCCGGGCGCGCGGGCCCTCAAATCGGCCGAGGAAATAATCGCCGACGCGTCCGTCGATGCGGTCTGGATATGCACGCCGACCGCGATGCATCGGCAAATCTGTATCGCCGCGGCGCGCGCGGGCAAGCATATCTTTTGCGAGAAGCCGCTCGCGATGGCGGCGGCCGATGCGGCCGAGATGGCCGCGGCGATCGAAGCGTCGGGCGTGATGAGCCAGGTCGGCCTGGTGATGCGCTTTTCGCCGATCTACAACGTGATGGCGGATCTGTTCCGCGAGCCCGGCGCAGGCCGTATGCTCTCGGTCACCATGCGCGACGACCAGGACTTCCCGACGCGAGGCGTTCACGCGAGCGCATGGCGCAACGATCCGTCGCTGACCGCGGGCGGTACGCTTATCGAGCACAGCGTCCATGACTTCGATTTGCTGACCTGGATGTTCGGGCCGATCGCGAGTCTCTTCTGCCGCATCCGAAATCTGAATGGCGCCGATGGGGTCGAGGATTTCGGCGCGACTGAGTTTGAGTTCGCCACCGGCTTCCACGGCCAGCTCACTTCGGTTTGGCATCGGATGATCGGGCGTCCGAGCAATCGCCGGCTCGAGGTCTTCGCGGAAAATCTGTTTGCCGCGTCCGATTTCGACACGCTCGGTCCGATCGTTTTTCAGCGCGGGTCCGGCGCCAAAGAGGAGACCGTCAGCGAGAGCGAAGTGATGGCCCGATTCAGCGAAAAGATTCTGCGCGAGCGGCCGTACCTGGCGCCGATCAAGGATTATCTCGCCATTCCGTACGCCGCCGAGGACGCTATTTTTGTCGCCGCGCTGAAGGGCGTGTGCGAGCCGGACCCGCCGTTTAAGGCGGGCGTCGCGGCACAGCGCCTGGTCGAATCGGCTTACCAGTCGGCGCGGAGCGGGATCGCGGTCCAGATCAAAACTTAAAGCATTACTTTAATCCAACGAGGATAGCGCCCAATTCATGATCGACTTCGAACTAAGCGAAGAACAACAGATGATCCGCGACAGCGTGGGCGCGTTCGCGCGCGAGGAGATTCGCCCCGCCGCGCGCCCGGCTGACGAGAGCGGCGCGATTCCTGCCGCGCTGGTGTCCAAGGCCTGGCAACTCGGCCTCGTCAGTGGACCGGTCCCGGAAAAGTTCGGCGGCGGTGGCGATGCGCGCTCGGCGGTGACCGGCGCGATCGTCGCCGAGGAACTCGGCTTCGGCGATATCTCGATCGCCCTGCACGTGCTGGCGCCGCGTCTGCTGGCCTTCCCGGTAATCGAGATGGGCACCGAAGATCAGCGCGCAAAGTACCTGAAGCGATTCAGCGGCGCCGACCCGGTCGCGGCGACCGCAGCCGTGATGGAGCCGCGATACGATTTCGATCTCACCGCGCTGCAAGTCACTGCGAAGCAGGGCGGCGGCGGCTTCGTCCTGAACGGCGCCAAATGCAACGTGCCGCTGGCGGCCGAGTCGGACACGATCCTCGTGTATGCCGCGAGCGACGCGAGCGCGGGACTCGCCGGTGTCGACGCTTTCCTGATTCCCCGCGGCACATCCGGGCTCGCGATATCCGAGCGCGAGAAAAACATGGGACTCAAAGGTCTCGCGACCTACGAACTTGCGCTCAAGGATTGCCGTGTCGGCGCCGACGCGCGTCTCGGCGGCGACAAGGGAATTAATTTTTCGCGCTTGATGAGCGAAGGGCGGGTTGCGTTTGCCGCGATGGGCGTCGGGGTCATGAACGCCGCATACGAGTACGCCCGCGACTACGCCAAGGAGCGCAAGGCGTTCGGCGTGCCGATAGCGACCAAGCAGGCGATCGCGTTTATCCTCGCCGACATGGCGATCGAGATCGACGCGGCGCGCCTCCTGGTCTGGGAAGCGGCGTCACGCCTGGACAAGGGCGACGATGCACTCCGCGAAAGCTATCTCGCCAAGAATTACGTCGCGGCGAGCGCGCTCAAGGTCACCGACAATGCGGTCCAGGTGCTCGGCGGCCACGGTTATATCCGCGAGCATCCGGTCGAGATGTGGCTCAGGAATGCGCGCGGTCTTGCCGCGATTGACGGTATCGCAACGGTCTAACGGTTATTTTCGACCCAGCGGAGAATTCACGATGATCGATTTCGAACTCGAACCCTCGGTAATCAACCGGCTCAAGATGTATCGCTCGGTCTCGGAGCACATGATGCGTCCGATCTCGCGCGAATACGACGAGCGCGAGCACGAAAAACCGACCCAATTTTACGAATCGATGTGGTCGGCGTCGGCGATGGCCGACGTACAAGTCGGCGACAATAAATCCGGCGACAATAAGTCCGGCGGCAAAAAGTCCGATTCCGATGCCGCCGCCAGTCGGAGCCTGCGCAATCTAAACACCGTGCTCAGCACCGAGGAACTATGCTGGGGCGACGCCGGCCTGTTCCTGTCCACGCCCAACTCCGGACTTGGCGGCGCGGCCGTGATGGCGGCGGGAACCCCCGAGCAGAAGGAGCGCTTTCTCAAACGCTTTCGCGGAGGCAAGCCCAAGTGGGGCGCGATGGCGATTACGGAGCCCGGATTCGGTTCCGACTCCTCGGCGGTCACCACCACCGCAACCCGCGACGGCGATCAATGGGTGATCAACGGAACCAAGATTTTCTGCACCGCCGGTGAGATGGCGGCCGAGAAGTCCGAAGGCTTCGTCGTGGTATGGGCCACCGTCGACAAGAGCGCCGGACGCGCCGGTATCAAGCCGTTCGTTGTCGAGCACAACAGCCCCGGCATGTCGGTGGTCCGGGTCGAAAACAAACTCGGCATCCGCGCCTCAGACACCGCCGCGATTGTCTTCGACAACTGCCGGATCCCGTTCGACTGTATTCTCGGCAGCGCCGAAGTCCGCCGCGAGGGCGGATTCAAGGACGTGATGGCGACCTTCGACGCCACCCGGCCGATCGTCGCGGCGATGGCAATAGGAGTAGGGCGCGCGGCGCTCGACTTCGTGCGCGACTTTCTCAAAGAACAGAACGTTCCGGTCCGCTACGGAATCTCACCGCGGCGCCTGACCGCCGTCGAACGCGATTTCATGGAGATGGAAGTCCAACTGCAGGCCGCGCGGCTGCTCACCTGGCGGGCGGCATGGATGCTCGATATGGGCAAGCGCAACAGCCTCGAAGCCTCGATGGCGAAGGCGAAGGCCGGCCTCGCGGTCACCCTGATCACGCAGAAGGCGGTCGAAATCCTGGGGCCGCTCGGCTACTCGCGCAAGATTCTGGTCGAGAAGTGGATGCGCGACGCCAAGATCAACGACATCTTCGAGGGCACCCAGCAGATCAACATGATAATCGTCGCGCGTCGAATCCTCGGCTACAGCAGCAAGGAACTGAACTAGGGGCGGGCGGACTACTTGTTCAGGCTATCGAGCAGCGCCTTGGCGTCCTTCAGGTCGGCGGTGTCGAAGCCCTCGGTGAATTGACCGTAGATTTCGGCGAGCATCGCGCGCGCCTCATCGCCGCGGCCCTCAGACGCGAGCATCCGCGCGAGACTCACGGTCGCGCGCAGCTCCCACCATTTAGCTGCTTGCCGCTGAGCGATTTCGATCGCTTTGCGTAAGCACGACTCGCCGTCGATACTGCCCGGCCCGTCACGCGCGATCAGCAGTTCGCCCTTCACTCGACAAAGCTCGGTCTCGTCCAGTCGTTCACCAGAGCGCTGGATTCGCACCCGCTGGTCGTCGAGCATCACGATTGCCTGGTCGATTCGCCCGAGTTTCTCGTAACCCTTCGCCAGCATCGCGACTGCAAACGCTTGCCTGGGCACGCCGCCGATGGGAACAAACCCGGCGATCGCGGCTTCCATCTCGGCAACACCCCGCGCTGTGTCTCCAAGCTCAGCTAGTGCCCATCCGTGAAGCGATCGGCCCAATTCCAGCCACTCGGAGAACCCGTGTTCCTCGCCGATCGCCATCACGGCGTCGGCAACTTCGCGTACGGCCTCCGGCTCACGCCGCACCTGATATAGCCAGCCGGCGGAAATCAGCACCATGCCGAGAGTGAATTGATGATTGAGTGCTCGGGCGCAGGCGAGGGATTCCTGACAGAGTTTTAACGCCTCTGAAATCCCACCTAGAAGATGAACAGCCAAGCAGCAATGTCCCGGAGCCGTCACCGACAGATTGGCCGGGAATGCCCCCTGAGGCGCGGCCTCAAAACGCACCATCCATTCGCGGAACAGCGTGCGCGCCTCGTTCAGATCGCCGCAGAAAAGCGTGCTGAGTCCGATAGTCCAATGCGCGAGTGCAAGTATTTCCACGGCGCCAGACTGCTCGGCCAACCCAAGATGCTGTCTGCATATTTCCCGGGCGCGTAAAGGCTCTCCCCGTGCAATATAAAGAGACGAGAGAAAGATCGACCCGCGAAGCAGCGACGTCGTGTCCCCTAGCCGCTCACTAATCTCGCACACCCGCTCGAAGGCACGCTCGCGCTCCTGCGAACCGATTCCGTGTAACACCATGGCAACCGAGCCCTCGGCGGTATGCAGCGCAAGCTCGACCCGCAGGCGGTCCGTTCCTTCGGGAAGTCCGCCGACAAGTGCGATAGCGGCCATCAGGTCGGCCGCCGCTTCGGAGTATGCCGATCGCCAGACCGCCTGCTCCGCCGCCAGACGCAGGTACTCAACCGCCTTGGCCGCATCGTCGCTAAGGCGGTAATGACGAGCGAGGTCGGCGTAGTGGTCTTCCAGCCGGACTCGATACAACGACTCGATAGCGGCACCCGTGCGCCGATGCAGCAGGCGGCGGCGCTCGACAAGCACCGAGTTGTAGGCGACCTCCTGGGTCAGCGCGTGCTTGAAGCTGTACTCGACATCGCCAACCGCGGGCTGTTCGTAGATGAACTCGGCGAGCTGCAGGTTGCCCAGCATCCGGTTGAGCTCGTCATCGGACTTGGCGGTGACTGCACGGACCAGGCTCTGCTGGAACTCCTTGCCCATCACGGCTAGCGCCTGGAGCAGGTCCTTCTCATCGGCCGGCAGGCGGTCGATGCGCGCGGCCAGGATGGCTTGCACGGTGGGCGGGATCTTCAGCTCGCCCAGCGCCTTGGTGAGTCTGACGGCCGCGCCGTCGCGCACCAGCGCGCCCTCATCGAGCAAGACCTGCACCGTCTCCTCCATGAAGAAGGGAT
>JBGPNU010000094.1:0-10241 GCA_041487675.1 Binatus sp. (SeqCode) | reverse complement strand
GTGATGATGAAGCCGGAGCCGAGCGCCTTGGAATGCTGCGGGCCGCCGAATTCCTCGAACGGACTCCGCGAATGGGGCAAACCCCGGCGGCCTCGCGGCGGCTCTGTTCCTTCGGGGGGCGGCGCGGCGCTTTCGCCCGCTTCGTCGGGCTCGTCGGTCGAGATGTTCACGACTGCGGGACTTAACTTGGCCGCGAGTTCGACTAAGTCCGGCATCGTCTGCGCCTTCGCGATATGGCTCGGGTCGGAAATCTCGCTCCAGAACCGTGCCGATGACACACTATGCGCGGCAACCGTATCCGCGCCCGACGCCGCGATTGTAAAGATTCCGGCGAAGCTCGCGGTCAGAGCGGCGACGCCGAGAAAGGCGATGGGTCGAAAAAACTTATACGGCATGCGTGATTAGACGAAGACCGCCGCTTTAGCGGCCGGGCTGTCTCGCCAATTCAACGTACTTCATTTGCAGCGTAGAAAGAATCTCTTGAACAAGGGTCTGTTCGTGTTGATCGAGATTTCCGCGCGTCTTGTCGCGTAACATTATAATGATGTCGATCATCTGCTGCGCCATCACCAGGTCGTGCGTCACTTTGCCGGTCGCCGGATCAGGTATCTCGCCGAGCGCGGCGAGCGCCTGCTCCGACAGGCTCCAGACAAATGCCGCGAACGTCAACTCCAGCGCCGGGGCGCTCGCGCCCGCGGATTGCGCCGCGCTCGGCTTGGCAGCCGGCTCGGGCTTTGCTGATGACTCGGCGTCGGGCTTGGGCGGCGACGGCGCATCGGCGCGGTCAGACGACGCTTCGCTTTCCGCTTTGGCCTCGCCTTCGGCGGAAAAACGGCGCCGGTCCTGAACCTTGAATCCGCGCTTGTCTTCCGGGTCTTCCATCGATACCACCGTCAACCCATGCCCGCGTGTCCCGCCGACATCCGCTCGAGCCGGCGAATTCGCTCGTCGATCGGTGGATGGGTCGAGAACAGGCGCGAGATTCCCGCCGCGCTCAGAGGATTTACGATAAACAGATGAGCCGTCGACGGGCTCGCGCCGAGCGGCATTCGCTCGTTTGCGGCCTCGAGCTTGCGCAGCGCACTCGCCAGATAGAGCGGGTGATGAGTGAGATTGGCGCCGCTCGCGTCGGCCTGGTATTCGCGAGTGCGCGAAATCGCGAGCTGGATCAGCGTCGCCGCAATCGGCGCCAGGATGCCTCCGATCAGCAGGCCTTCGAGTCCGCCTTCTTCGTCGTCGCGACTGCCCAGCCCGAACAGCGCGCCCCATCGAATCATCGTGCCGAGCATCATTATCGCGCCGGCCATCGTTGCGACGATCGAACTGGTCAGGATGTCGTGATTAGTCACGTGCGATAACTCATGACCGATGACGCCCTTCAACTCGTCGCGGGTGCAGATTCGCATGATCCCGCGCGTCACCGCGACGGCGGCGTGACGCGAGTTGCGGCCGGTCGCGAAAGCGTTGGGCGTATCGGAATCGATCAGGTAAAGGCGCGGCATCGGAATCGAGGCCGCATGCGCCAGCTCGTTCACTATCGAGTAGAGTTCCGGCTCCGATTGCGCGTCGAGTTCATTCGCATGGTAGGCGCGCAGCACGATCTTGTCGGAGAACCAGTAGCTGAAGAAGTTCATTGCGGCTGCGATAACGAAAAAGATCGCGACTCCGCGCGTGCCTCCGAGCAGCCCGCCGATAAGCATCAGCAGACCAGTCATCGCGGTTAGCAGCAGCGTCGTTTTAAAGAAGCTCGTCATATGCGATCAATTTTGAAGTTACGCCACACGTTTTTTGTAGTCAACGCGAATGCTCTTTTGGGCGCGGCAGCGTCGTGACGACGACGAAAAATTCGATTCACCGCCGCGGCGACCTCATCCGGCTCGATCGAATCGATCGGATTCCGACCAAGCACCACGATTCGTCCGAGCGGACGCCATCGCGCCGGATCGGTCGGGCCAAATATCACCACGCCCGGCGCATCCGCGGCCGCCGCGAGATGTGACGCGCCCGAGTCGACCCCGACGAAGCCCAACGCGAGCCGCGCGATTCCCGCAACTGTGCCAAGATCCAAATCTTTCAGGACCGGCAAATCGTATTCGCGGATTGTCTGTTCCATCGCGGACTCCGCCGGGCCGAGAATGAAAACGACGCTCCATCTCCCTGACAGCGTCTTGCTCGCTGAAAGCATCTTGGCAAGCAGCGCAAATTTATCTAACGGCCAATTCTTGGCTGGACTTCCGCTGCCCGGAAATATCGCGATCAGATTTGACGGATCGCATCGCGACCCCGCGACCGCGTCCGATGCGGCTCGCAAATCGTCGCAACTCGGTTCTATTCGCGGATGCATCGGCGCATCCACTTCGCCAATCGACCGGAGATATGCAGCGGCGATATGCGGGTCTCGCAAACCATCGTCGATGGGGCGAAAGGGATGGAACGAGACTTCGCCGTCGGTCGCTGCGCCGAGCCCAATTCGAAAGCGTGCGTCGTTAGAGGCGAAGAACGAGTAGATGCGCTCGTAACGGGCGAAAAACTCACGCGCCTCGGGACTTGCGGCGCTTGATTCGCTGAATAGCGCGCTCACTTGAGGAGCATCGATCGAGTAGCCGCGCGCGACCGCGGTTCTTCCGGCCGCGAGGCGGGCCAGTTCAGCCCGTGCCATCAATTCGATTGAAGCGCCGCGATGCCGCGCGGCGATCGCTTCGACTGCCGGCATGACGCATACGAAGTCGCCGAGCGCGCCGGGAAAAATCACCAGCACGCGCCGAACGGAATCGATTGTGCCGAGCCTCGCCGTCATCGCGTTAACTCTATCATCCCGATGGCATTCCATTGTGAATTTCCCGCGTACCATCGGTTGATTTGCGCTCATTTATACATTCGCCAATGGCCGCATTTTCCGGCTAGAATTGCACCCATGCCCATCAGCGTAGCCCAGTCGCCGCTCGAACTTATCGGCAATACGCCAGTCGTCCGCCTGAATCGCCTCCCCGGAAAGGACGACGCGGAAGTCTGGGCGAAACTCGAAAACTTCAATCCCGGCGGCAGCGTCAAGGACCGTATCTGCCTGTCGATGATAGAAGCGGCGGAAAAGGCCGGCCGCCTGAAACCCGGCGATACCATCGTCGAGCCGACTTCCGGCAACACCGGAATTGGACTGGCGCTGGTCGCCGCGGTGAAGGGCTACAAGCTTATCCTCACGATGCCGGATACGATGAGCGAGGAGCGGCGCTCACTGCTGGCCGCGTACGGCGCGGAGCTGGTGCTCACGCCGGACACGCGCGGGATGCATGGCGCGATCGCCAGGGCTGAGGAGCTGTGCCGCGAGAATCCCGGCTATTTCATGCCGCAGCAATTCAGCAATGCCGCCAATCCCGCCATCCACTACCGCAGCACCGGCCCGGAATTGCTCGAGCAGATCCCGCGAATCGACGCGTTCATCGCGGGCGTCGGCACCGGCGGCACGATCACCGGCGCGGGCCATTACTTGCGCGAGCATCTGAAAAACAATCTGCTGATAGTCGCGGTCGAGCCCAAAAACTCGCCGGTGCTGTCGGGCGGCGAAGCGGGCTTTCACAAGATCCAGGGAATCGGCGCGGGCTTCATACCGACCAATCTCGATACCAAAGTTTACGACGAGATTTGTGCTGTTAGCGACGAGGATGCGACCCTCTACTCGCGCCGGCTCGCGCGCGAAGAAGGCCTCCTGGTCGGCATCTCGTCGGGCGCAAATTGCTGCGCCGCGTTGCAGATCGCAAAACGCCTCGGCAAGGGCAAGATAGTCGTCGTGATTTTCTGCGACACCGGCGAGCGCTATCTCACGACCGATCTGTTCCAGGCCGAGGGCATCTAGTTGACCCGGGGAACCTTCAGACGCAACACGGAGTTAACCCACCGAGTTTAACCAGGGCCCGACCATGAGCACGAGCACACTCGACACCAAGCTCGCTCGCATGCGTGCGATCCTCGCCCCGATGCGCTCGGTAATAGTCGCGTTTTCCGGCGGCGTCGATTCCACATTTGTCTTGAAAGTCGCTCACGACACGATCGGCGATCGCGTCCTCGCGCTGACCACGACCTCGCCCACGATGCCCGACGAGGATCGCGAATCGGCGCTTGCGATGGCGGGGGTTATCGGCGCGCGCCACCTGATTGTCGAATCCAACGAGCTCGAAATTCCCGGCTACGCAGCCAACCCGATCAATCGATGCTACCTGTGCAAGCACAATCTGTTCACGGTCTGCGAGGCCAGGGCGACGGAACTTGGTATCGACGAAATCGTGGACGGACTCAACCTCGACGACCTGCACGACTACCGTCCCGGGATGCAGGCCGCGAGCGAAAAACGCGTGCGTCATCCGCTGGTCGAGGCAGAATTGACCAAGGCCGAGATTCGCGAACTGTCGCGCGCGATGGAGCTGCCGACCTGGGATCGTCCCGCGTCGCCGTGCCTGTCGTCGCGCTTTCCGTACGGCACAACGATCACGCCCGACGGGCTGGCGAAAGTCGCGGCGGGCGAGCGCCTGCTGCATTCGATGGGCTTCAAAGTCGCGCGCGTGCGCTTCCACGGCGAGGTCGCGCGGTTGGAGCTCGAGCGAAGCGAGATCGCACGCATCTTCGAGCATGAGATTCGCGATACCGTCGATCGCGAGTTCAGAAAAATCGGGTTTCGCTTTGTCGCGATCGATTTGAAGGGATTCCGCTCCGGTTCGCTCAACGAGGGCGTGATCGCAAACCTCGACGGTCCGTCTCGCAACACCTGAATCTTATGCCAGACAGCGCCAACGCCGATTCAGCGCGGCCCCAAGACCCGCGCTCCGCCGCGGCGCGATCGAATGACCCCCGCCGCCCGAACACTGCCGGGAGCAGCGTCACGATCGCCGCGATCGCCGCCGCTGCGAGCGCATTGCTGTTCGAACTTGCGGCCGCCGAACCGCGGCTATGGCCGTGCGGGCTGCTCGCACCACTGCCGATCCTCGCAACGGCGCCCGAGCTCTCAACCGCGCGCGGCGCGCAATTCGCGTTTCTGGCCTATTTCGTCGGCAACCTCCTCGCGTGGGGCGGTGAGAGCTTCGCGGTTCCGATCCTGACGGTGCTCGCGTCGCATGCCGCGGGAGCAATCGTGTTCGCGACCTTCGTCGCATGCGCTATCGAGGCGACCCGGCGATGGTCCGGCGTTCTGGCCGCGCTGGTCTTCCCGACTTTCGAGACCGCCTTCTACTTTTCACTCGCCGCGCAGTCGCCACACGGCACCTGGGGCAGCCCCGCGTATTCGCAAGTCGATTTTTTGCCGATGCTGCAGACTGTGTCCTGGCTCGGGATGGCCGGCGTGACCTTCATCATGTCGTTGCTGCCGTCGGGACTCGCGGTCGCATGGTATCGCCGCCGATGGAACATGGACTGGACCCATCCCGCGATCCTGGCAGTCGGCGTCTTTGCGATAGCATTCCTCGCCGGATCGATTCGCGTCCTGCTCGCGCCCAAGAGCCCCGTGGTGCGGGTCGCGATGGTCGCGAGCGATCGCCTGATACCGCAATCCGAGTCCGGAGATATGAGCGACGCCGCAGATATCGTCGCGCTCTATGCGAAACTCGTGCGCAAGGTCGCCGACGGACGCACCCAGGTCGTCGTTCTGCCCGAAAAAGTCGTCGGCGTAGCGCCGCGCTATGAATGGGACGTCGTGCAGGGATTCTCGCGAATCGCAAGCATGTCGCATGTCTGGCTGGTGGTCGGGCTCAACCAGGTCGGCCGCTCGCCCAAGCGCAACATCGCGGTAGTGTTCGATCCCGACGGCAAAATCGCCTCCGCCTACGCCAAGCATCACGTGATTCCGAGTCTCGAATGGGACTACAAGCCGGGATCGAAGCCGGCGATATTCGACGCGCCGTGGGGACGCACCGCCGTGCTTATCTGCCAGGACCTGGATTTCACGGAAACCGCGCGCGAGCTTGCGGCTCACGAAGTGCGCGTGGTGCTCGCGCCGGCGTCGGATTGGCCGGGCTCTGAAATGATTCATCAGCGGATGGCCGTTGTGCGAGGCGTCGAGTCAGGCTTTTCGCTCGCACGCGCAGCGCGCGGCGGGATGGTCTCCGCGAACGACTCACGCGGACGCCAGATCGCGGCGCAGGCGACCTTGCGAAACGAAGATGCGATCGCGACGGCCGACCTTCCCCTCGGCACCGGACGGACGCTTTACTCGCGCACCGGCGACTGGTTCGGCCGGCTTTCCGTGATATTCACGATTTTGCTGATGCTGCGGCTGGCCGTGAGCATTTGGTACGCGGCGCATCTGCGGCGGATTGGCGGCCCGAACCGGGTCCTGCCCTCCGGCGTTATATCCGTCGACGTGGGCAATCAGCCGAAGGCTGAGCAGCAGGAACCGGAAAACGAAATCTACCACGCCCCCACCCGCCCGCCTGACTAGTACAAAAGATCATCGACCTCTTGCGTCATTCTGAGCGAAGCCGAAGGGCGTGACGCGACTCTCCTAATCGCCTCGCCCTGACAGGGAGAGGCCGACACTCGTCTTCGAGCGTCGGGTGAGGGTCCAAATTCCAAATTTCTCTCTGATCTTTTCTTTGAATCCTCGAATTGCCGCTCGGTCAAACGTAGAACCTCACCCCCGCTCGCTTCGTGCCTCGCTCACGCGACCGTGTGCCAGTGGCGCCTCCTCGGACAAGGAGAGGTAAGTACGTCCCGGTGTGACGAGAATTACTTCGCCACCCCCGCGGCTATGATTGCCTCCACGAGCGCAAGATCGGATGGCGTGGTTATCTTGATGTTGGCGGTCGAGCCCTCGACCACTTCTACACGCGCGCCGCTCCGTTCAACCAGGTCGGCGTCATCGGTCGCAATGATGTGTTCACTGACTGCGCGGCGATGCGCCGCGGCCAGGACCTCACGGCGAAATGCCTGCGGGGTTTGCGCCTGCCAGAGTCCCGAGCGCACGACGGTCGCCGCAATCGCGGCATCGACGACCCGCTTCAAAGTGTCGGCGACGGGAATCGCCGCGATCGCACCGCCTGCTCGCGCCGCCGCGTCGAGGCACGCTTCAAACATTTTTGCGGTCGCAATCGGGCGCGCGGCGTCATGAACGATTACCAGCTCGCTCTCCGAACTGGTCAGCCCGAGCGCGATCCGCACCGAGTCCTGCCGCTCGGCGCCGCCGGGAGTAATTTTGACCGGGATGCGAAGGCCGGCTGCGGAGACTTCGGCGCGCGCGGCGCCCTCGAATCCATCAGGTACGGCGATCACGAGTTCTACGATCGCCCCGATGCTCGCGACGACGCGGATCGAATACGAGAGCATCGTGCGGCCGCCGATTTTGACGAACGCCTTCGGCTCGTTTTCCCCGAGCCTGACTCCGCTTCCGGCCGCAACGATGATCGCCGATGCGGTCACTTCTTCACAGACATTCGCTTCGACATCCGATGCAGATTCGCAGACTCGATGCGCCCGTTCAACAAACCCGTCTCGCCGCGTTCGCTACAAAAAAATAAAAAAAAGGCCGGGGGATCGCCCCGGCCTTCGTATCGAGCGTTGTCTCGACGCGATCAGTTTGCGAAGATCATCTTGAGCTCTTCCATGATCTTTTCTTCGGGATGCGCCTTCGCGATCGAGAGTTCCTTGACGAGCAAGGAACGCGCCGTGTCCAGCATCTTGCGCTCGCCGAATGACAATTCCTTGTCACCCTTGAGCACCAGCAGGTCACGCAGCACTTTGGCGATCTCGAGCGGAGAACCAGTCTTGATCTTCTCCGTGTACTCGCGATAACGCCGGTTCCACGTCTGCGTATCGACCTCGACCTTGCGTTGGCGCAGGATTCGGTAGATTTTTTCCACCATATCCTTGCCGATCACACGGCGCAGACCGACCGACTCGACGTTTTCGGTCGGGATCATGATGGTCATCTTTTCGGTGCCGAGGATCCGGAGCATGTAGAAACGTCGCTCGGTCCCCGAAATGACGCGCATCTGGATGTCTTCGATTACGGCTACCCCATGAGCGGGATAAACCACCTTTTCGCCCTTTTTGAACGGCAGATTCATCTCTTTTCTGGCATTTAACCCCACAGGCTCGGGATTTCAGAGGCGGTTGACGACCATATGGGTTCGTCACCGGTCCGAGCAGCCTGGAATGTATAAGTCATTATTACACAAAAATCTCGGTTTGATAACCCCGACGCAAAAATAAACTGAATTGTGGAGCGGTTGATAAAACAGTGTTCGGAATTATTCGCCGAATGAGATCAAGCGAAGCGCAGTTCCATGATGATCGCATCTTCGCCCGGGCCGTAGTAATGCCGCCTCAAACGGCGTTCTTCAAAGTCGAATTTGCGGTAAAGCTGCCGCGCGGCCAAGTTCGTACGGCGAACTTCCAGCGTAACCACACGGGCGCCATTGGCTCTCGCCTCGGAAATCGCCTCGGTGATCAATATACCGCCGATTCCCAGCCGGCGGGAGTCAGGATGCACCGCGATATTCAGGACATGGCATTCGTCCGCAATCAGCCATCGACAGAGAAAGCCCACAATCGAGCTTCCGTCGATCCGCGCCGGCTCACCGTCGTTGGCTATCGCGACCATCACGCGCGAGAAAGGCAGGGTCATCTCGCGTTCGAAGGAGGCGAGACTCCAGGGTGACGGGAACGCGAGCCGCTCGATCTCGAGAATGCGGGGCAGGTCACGATCGATAGCGTCCCTTATTTGGATCGCCATCCGAGCCCAACTCAAGTGCGCCGTCTAAGCGGCTTGGCAACCACGTGATTATGCGGGAGATTCGTCAGGCGGCGTGCTGTAACTCGGCCGCCTCTCCCTTGATAGCGACAACTTCGAGCACTTTGTCGCGCATTCGATGCTTGAACGCCGTCACCGGCTTGCCGAACTCGATTCGAGTCGCGAAATCGGCCGGGAACGACGGCGATACGTACGACAGCCGGCGGATTGTCTCGCCCCGCACGCTCGCGTTGATCGAAAGCACCGCATCGCCGAGCATCAGGTTGTAATCATAGTCGGGCATCTCGTCGGGCAGATTCCACAACCGCTTGAGAGAAGATTGTGGCAACATCCGCGGCATCTCGAGCCTGACCAGGTAAGCGTTGGCATACTCGGCGACCCTGTAAACCGTGCCGTAGCGGCGATCGCGCTCGGTCCTGTCTTCATGCATCGTGCCTTCGAAACCGTCGAAGCCGACCTTGCGCTCGGTCGGTCGGCCGCCGCCTCCCGCGCGGGCAAGCATCGAGCCGACCGGGGCGAGCGCCAGCCCATACCAGCATCCGCGATAGGTAAGTTCGCTGGCAGGCTTGGCGTGGATGATTCCCTCGCGCAGCCGCCATGCCGACTCGCCCATCGCGAGTAACATCCCGAGCATGATCCATCCCCCGGTGCTCTGCGAAAACAGGCCATCGCCGCGCGCCAGGACCCCGAACCCCGTCAAAAGTGCCGGATAGAGAATCACATTCAGGATCATGTTGAGCGCGGTCGAGCGGATTCGCGAAAATCCCCCGGTATTTCCAACCGCATCTTCGAGTCGCGCTTTCACGCCGTCGGGCATCGCGCCTAAAACGGGTTCCGCAAGCCGAAACGCGATTTGCACCGGCTTCGGCGCGGTGCGAACCGGAGTCGCATTGACGGAGGCCAGCACCGTATCGAAATCAGCTTCGATTTCACCCGGGAAATGCTTCTCGCCGATTGGTCCGGGCAGCGCGCCGATGTCTTTGGGAAGATTCATCATCGCGAGCCCGGCCGCCGCTGCTGCAGGTGCCGCGGCTGCCGCTGATGCGCTGGGCTTGGACGGGAGAGCCGCCGCGGGCGCGGGCTTGGCTGCCGGCGCCGCTACCGCAGCGCCATTTGCCGCCGCTTCTCCGCCACCGGCCGCAGCCGCCGGCGCTTCGGCGCCGCCGCCTTCTTTGCGGAATCGCGACGGAGCGTCGTCGGGAAAAGTCGTCTCGGGATGCAACTCTCGCGCGCGCGCGAGCAGAACTCCCTCGGTCTCGAGATTACTTGGATCCGGGATACAGCAATCGACCGGACAGACCGTCGCGCACGCTTCATGATCGTGGAAGCCGACGCATTCGGTGCATTTGGAGGGAACGATGTAATAGATATCTTGCGCGATTGCCGGATGGGTCTCGCCACCCAGTTCCCACGCCACCGCGCCGGCATAGATCGCCGTGTTTGGACATTCCGGCTCGCACGCTCCGCAGTTGATGCATTCGCTCGTGATCGTCGTCGCCATCTCGTGACC
>JBGPNU010000093.1:0-10242 GCA_041487675.1 Binatus sp. (SeqCode) | reverse complement strand
GCGTTTCGATGGCGCACGCGGTCACCGGGCCGCACGATATTATCGCGATCGCGGAGGCGGCCGATGTGACCTCGCTGGGCGAGCTGGTCGTGCATAAGATCCAAAGCGTGACCGGGGTAAATCGGAGCTTGACTTCGATCGTCGCGGACTAAGACGGGCAAAAAAGATGTCCGCATCGCTCGCCCACGATGATGTAGACTTGAACACAGATTGAATTCAGGAAGACCGTATAGATGGCTGAACTACCGGTAATCAAGCGGCTCAGAAAAGACCTCGAAACGCTCAAGCGCGAACTGACCGTGGACCTGCCCAAGGAGCTTGAGCGCGCTCGCGCCCACGGCGACCTCTCGGAGAACGCGGAATGGGCGATGGCGAAGCAGCGGCAGGAGTTCCTCCGCGCGCGGGTAAATAATCTCGAGGCGCGAATCGCGGAGCTGACCATGATCGACCTAGATTCGATTCCGCGCGATACCGTCGGGCTCGGCAGCCGGGTCAAGCTCGAGGATCTTGACGAGGGCGGGATCGCCGACTTCGAGATCGTGGTGCCGGAGGAAGTAGACGGTGCGCAGAACCGGATCTCGCTGTCGTCACCGCTCGGGCGGGCGCTAATCGGCAAGGCGGAGCAGGACGATATCGAAGTCGTCACGCCCAAGGGCAAGCGCGCGTACATGGTGGTAAGGCTGGTCACAATCCACGCGCTCCTAATCGTGGAGAACGGCGAAACAAAGTAACCGCAGCAGAGATAAGATCCGGGGTCCTTCGGCTCCGCGGACTTCGCTCAGGATGACGCAGGAGCGCTAGTCGCCGTACATCGAATCGATCTGCTCCTTGAAGTGCGCCTGAACGACTTTGCGGCGAACCTTCAGCGACGGGGTGAGCTCGCCGTTTTCCTGGGTGAAGGGCTGCGCCACGATAGTAAAAGCCACGATCCTTTCCACGTCCGAAAGCTGCTTGTTGATCTCGCGGATTCGCGCGTGAACCAGCTGCCTCAGCGCCTGCGATTTCGCGAGCTCGCCGGCGTTCCTGGGATCCAGTTTGTTCTCGCTCAAAAAATCCACCAGGTTTTCGTAATCCGGCACCACCAGCGCCGCGAGATGCTTTTTGCGATCGCCAATTACGCAGGCTTGGCTGATAAACTTGTCGGCGATGAGTTTGCTCTCGACGTAGGCTGGCGAGATGTTTTTCCCGCCGGAGAGCACGATGATCTCCTTCTTGCGATCGGTGATCGAGATGTAACCCTCGACATCGATCTTCGCGATGTCGCCAGTATGCAGCCATCCGTTCTCGTCGATCGTCGCTTTCGTGTCGGCGTCGAGCTTGTAGTAGCCCTTCATCACGTTTGGACCGCGCACCAGCAGCTCGCCGTCGGGCGCGGTTTCGACCTCGACGTGCGAGAGCGCACGTCCGACGCTGCCGATTCGGGTCCTTTTGTGCAGATTGCAGGCGACGATCGGCGCCGCCTCGGTCAGCCCGTAGCCTTCGACGATGGGGACTTCGGCCGCGGCCAGAAACCGGTTGATCTCGCTCGGCAGCGGCGCGCCGCCTGAAATCACGTAGCGGATCCGCCGCCCGAAGATTGCGCGCACTCGCGCGAAGACCAGGCGCCGAAACACCGCCATCGCGAGCGCCAGATGGGCCGGCACCGGTTTCCCGCGGTGTCGATATTGCGCAGCCTGCTCGCCCGTCGCGAGCGCGAGTTTGAACAGCCGTTGGCGCATCGGGGGCGAGCTCTCGACCGTGCGCATCACGCGGCTATGGATCACTTCGAGCAGGCGCGGCACCGTCAGCACCACGGTCGGTTCGACCTCGGTCAGGTTTGCCGCAATTTGTCCAAGACTCTCCGCAAATGCGATCGTTCCGCCGGCCATCGCCACCGTGTAGTAGCCGGCGGTGCGTTCGAACGAATGCGCGATCGGCAGATGCGAGAGCGTCATGTCGGTGTGGTTGAGCGAGAGTGCGGCCAGCGCGTCGTCGCAGTTGGAGAGGATGTTTCCATGCGAGAGCATCACGCCCTTGGACGTGCCGGTGGTGCCCGAGGTGTAGATAATCGTCGCGAGGTCGTCGCGGCCGCCCTCGGCAACCGCGGCCGGCGCTTCGGCGCTGGCCGATGCAATCGTCCGCAGAGCCGGTGAGCCGTCCGATCCGGCCTCTGCCTCAATCCCGCGATGCATCGCAATGATGTCGGTCACCTCGGGCATCGAACTCTTGAGGCCGAGGATCTTTTTGATCATCTCGGGACCGTTTGCCGCGATGATCCTGGCGCCTGAGTCGTTGATCACGTGCGCGGTCTCTTCGAGTCCGCTGGTCGTGTACAGCGGCACAACGACGGCGCCGAGTCCGAGCACGGCTTGATCGACGACGATCCATTCGGGGCAGTTTTCGGAAAGAATCGCGACCCGATCGCCGGCCTTAACGCCGAGGCTCAAAAGGCCGGCGCGGAGTTTCCCCGCGGCGTCTGAAATCTCGGTCCACGAGTGGTCCGTCCAGAGCTTGTCGCGCTTGTCCTTCAAGAAGACGCGCGCGCCGTATTTCCGCGCCTGGGTTTCAAAGGCTTGGGCTAACGTCGCCGCGCGATCAGGCATAAGCAGCAAAGACCTCCTCTCGCATGCCTAGCGGTTGTAGCCCAAACCATGGTCGCCGCCAATCTCGAATCATCCGCGATGTTGCGGCCAGCGGGAGACTACTGCGAAACGCTTGAAATTATTGCCGAAATATGAGCGTCATGGCGGCGGTGATTAAGCTGGAGTTGTGCTGGGCGACGAAGATTTTTCATTTCACTAATCGACGCGCTGATGCGCATAATCACGCCAAATTCATGGACCGGGAGGCGTTGAGGTTCGCCGTGGGCCAGCCAAGTCGGCATGGCCAACGCTTTTCCGGCATTTGCGCTTTGCGGCTTCCGAGGTGACGCTTCGATGCTCGAGTATCTGTATTTTCCGCACGACATATCAACCTTTGGTCCCCAGGTCGATTGGCTCTTCGAAGTGATCTTCTGGATCGTGATGATCGTCTGGATCGCGGTGATGATCGCGATGGTGGTCTTCATGATCCGCTATCGGACCCGGCCGGGGCGCAAGGCGGAATATATCGAGGGCAACACGCGCCTCGAGATCATCTGGACAACGGTGACCGCGGTTATCCTGGTGGTCCTGGCGTTCATGAGCCGCGCAACCTGGGCCGACATCAAGGAACACGGGCCGCCGGGGCAGGTGTTCTACGCGGTCAATGCCAAGCAGTTCAACTGGGAGATCACGTATCCCGGACCGGACGGAAAGTTGGGCACCAAAGACGACCTGACGGTCGAGAACGAAATGCATGTCCCGATCGGCAAAGTGGTGCGAATCGATCTGACTTCGAAAGACGTCATCCACAGCTTCTTCGTTCCGAACCTGCGCCTCAAGCAGGACGCGGTTCCGGGCCGCGTGATCAAAGTTTGGTTCGAGGCGACCGAGACCGGACAATACGAAATTCCGTGCGCGGAGCTGTGCGGCTTCGGGCATTCGGGTATGAAGGGCAACTTGACGGTCCAATCGCAGGCGGATTTCGACAAGTGGCTCGCCGACCAATACGCACAGAACAAGCAGTAGAGCCGGAGTTTCACGAACCGGCCACGGCGCGCGGAGGAGATATTCCAAGATGAGCAGCACGGCAGCGGTTGCGGCACACGGCGTGCACGCGGAGCATCATCAGCTCAGCTTTTTGCGCACCTATGTCTTTTCCGAGGATCACAAGATGATCGCGCGGCAGTTCCTGTTCATGGGGCTGTTCATGATGTCGATCGGCGGGCTGATGGCGATGCTGATGCGATGGGAACTGGCGTTTCCCGAAACCGCGGTCCCGGGATTTCACTGGGTTCCCGAGCCGTTCATGTACGACGGCGCGATTCCACCCAACACCTACAACGCGATGTTCACGATGCACGCCACGATCATGATCTTCTTCGTGGTGATGCCGATCCTGGTCGGATGCTTCGGCAACTTCCTGATCCCGCTGATGATCGGCGCACGCGACATGGCGTTCCCCAAGCTGAACATGCTGTCGTTCTGGGTCGGCGCGGTTGCGGGCGTGATCATGATCTCGTCGTTCTTCGTACCTGGTGGAGCTGCCGCCGCGGGATGGACCTCGTACGCGCCACTGAGCGCGGTGCCAATCTACACCGGCGTCGAATGGGGCCAGGACTTGTGGTGCATCAGCATCATCATACTCGGCGCGTCGTCGTTGATGGGCTCGATTAACTACATCACCACGATCATCAACATGCGCACCAAGGGGATGTATTTCTTCCGCCTGCCGCTGGTGATCTGGTCGCTGTTCATCACGGCGATTTTGTTGCTGCTGGCGCTTCCGGTGCTGACGACGGCGCTCGCGCTCCTGCTGTTCGATCGCATGGGCGGCACGCATTTCTTTCTGCCCGCGGGTGGCGGCGAGCCGCTGCTGTGGCAGCATCTGTTCTGGTTTTTCGGCCATCCCGAAGTTTACATCATGATCCTGCCCGGGATGGGGATCGCCTCCGACGTCATCGCAACGTTTTCGCGCAAGCCGATCTTCGGATACCGCGCGATGGCGTATGCGATGATCTCGATCGCGGGCCTGTCATGGATCGTGTGGGGCCATCATATGTTCCAGTCGGGGATGGATCCCGCGCTCGGCAGCAGCTTCATGATCACGACGATGGTTATCGGAGTGCCGTCGGCGATTAAGACCTTCAACTGGCTCGGCACCCTCTACAAGGGCAACATCCATTACACGACTGCGATGTTCAACGCACTGGCGTTCGTGGCGATGTTCGTAATCGGCGGGCTCTCGGGAATCTGGATGGCGTGCACGCCGGTGGATATGTACATCCACGATACTTACTTCATCGTCGCGCATATCCACTACGTACTGTTCGGCGGGAGCCTGTTCGGAGTCTTCGCCGGACTTACCTATTGGTATCCCAAAATGTTCGGCCGCATGATGAACGAGACGCTGGGCAAGATTCATTTCTGGATCACCTTCGTCGCGTTCAATTGCACCTTCTTCCCGATGCACATCCTGGGGATGGCGGGACACATGCGCCGGATTTACAATCCTCAGCAGTACGATTTTTTGAAGCCGATCATCGGAATAAACGAATTTATTTCGATCAGTGCTTTCGTGCTCGGCGCCGCGCAGTTCCTGTTTCTGGCCAACCTAATCTGGAGCTACTTCAAGGGCGCGAAGGCCACCGAGAATCCGTGGAACGCGAACACGCTGGAGTGGACGACGCCTTCGCCGCCGCCGCATGGCAATTGGCCGGGCACGGTGCCGATCGTTTACCGTGGACCGTACGAGTACAGCTCGCCCGAGGTTGCGGAGGATTTCCTGCCGCAATCGCAGTTGATCGAGCACTCGACGGCCGCGGCGGATTAGGCAGTCGTACCAACCGGGAATGAATCAGCATCCAGTTGATCGTGAGAAGAGGCGCGCGCTGCATCGCTTTGCGGTGCTGACCGCGTGCGCCACTTTTTTTCTGATTTTCGTCGGCGGTCTCGTCACTTCGACTGGCTCCGCGCTCGCGGTGCCGGACTGGCCGCTGGCGTTCGGCAAACTAATCCCGGCGTGGGAAGGCGGTATCCGCTTCGAATTCGGCCATCGCCTCGCCGCCGGCGCCGTGGTGATTCTCACGCTGCTTCTGATGGCATGGGCATGGCGCGCGGAGTCGCGACGATGGGTCCGCCAACTCGTCGTCATCGCCTTTGGACTGATCATCGTGCAGGCGATCCTCGGCGGAATCACGGTGTTGCTCGAGTTGCCGCTGGCGATTGCGGTCGCGCATGCCGCGACCGCGCAGGCGCTGTTCTGCCTGATGGTTTCGATCGCTATTTTTACCAATCCCGGCTTCGAAACGACGCCGCATATCGATGAAGCTCCGGCCGCAGTCGCGCTCCCGACGCTCGCCGCCGCGACCACCGCGATCATCTATATGCAGATTCTGATCGGCGCCGTGATGCGTCACATGAGTGCGGGCCTGGTGATTCCCGACTTTCCACTTTCGTTCGGCCAGTTGGTGCCGCCGTTCTTCAACGAGTACATCGCGATCAATTTCGCGCATCGATGCGGCGCGGTGGTCGTGACCGCGATGGTTCTGTGGACGGTCGCGCGCGTCATCCGAACGCACCGCGAGGTCGCCGCGCTTCGCCGGCCGGCGCTCGGACTGTTCATTCTGCTGGTATTGCAGATTTGCCTCGGCGCGCTGACCATTTGGAGCGGCCGCAATGTGCTCCTGACTACCAGCCATGTCGCGATCGGTGCGGGGGTGCTCGCGGCGAGCCTTGCGCTGACACTTCGGGCCTATCGCGTTCTCGGAAGTCCGCATCGCGCTGGAGCGATCGAATCGCATGCCAACCCGCGCCGCGTCGTGGAACATCAGGTGACCGCGTGAACATCAAAGTGGCGACGGCGCAGTCTACGCTAGCCATCCCGCGCGGCCGGGTGAGCGATTATTTCGAGCTTACCAAGGCGCGCGTGGTCCTGATGGTCCTGGTCACGACGCTGGCAGGTTTCTATCTCGGTGGGCGCGCGGAATTTGACGCGACGCTCGCGCTGAATCTGATGGTCGGCACCGCGCTTGCGGCTGGTGGAACGCTCGCACTCAATCAATACGTCGAGCGCGACACGGACGCGATGATGAAGCGCACGCAGCATCGTCCGCTGCCCGACATGAGGATGCGTCCGGTGGAGGCGCTGGCTTTCGGCGCAAGTGCGACGGTCGCGGGCCTCATCTACCTGTCGGTCACGACGAACTTGCTATGCACCGCGGTGATCGCAGCGGTCACAGTCATTTATCTTGGCGCATACACTCCGCTGAAGCGCTTCACCTGGATGTGCAACCTTGTCGGCGCGATCCCCGGCGCGCTGCCGCCGGTTGCGGGATGGGCCGCGGCGCGCGGCAGCCTCGCGCTCGAGTCGATGGTCCTATTCGCAATCATGTTCCTGTGGCAGTTGCCGCATACTTTTGCGGTCGCGCGCCTGTACCGCAAGGATTATGCACGCGCGGGCATCTGGCTGCTGCCGAAAGACACGGCGCGCGGCGGAAATCCATCGAATCCGGTGGTGATTGGCGGGTGCATCGGGTTGGTCGCGCTCGGAATTATCCCGACTATCCTCGGCTTCGCCGGAGTTGTTTACATGGTAATTGCCGCGGCGCTGAGCGGCGCGATGCTCATGTTTGGATTCGCGATGGTTCGTGCGCCCGAGAATCTCGCGGCGGCGCGGAGGTTGTTGTTCGCCTCGCTGGTCTATCTGCCGATCGTGCTGCTGGTGCTGGTTTTGGACCGAGTGTGAGTGAGACGATGCCGACCCTGGTGACCCGCGAAGAGCGGAAAGAGGAAATTTGGCGGACGCTGAAAATTCTGATCGGCGTGATGGTCCTGCTAATAGCTGTGTCGGTCGTGACGATTCTCGTGAAGCATTGATATGGCGCGAGCAGTGACAGCATCGAGTGCGAAAGTCCGGCCATTCGTGGCGCGGGTCCGGCGCATCGATCCGTCCGACTCGACCTATGGCGGCGATCGCCGCGAGCGGCCGTTCATGAGCAGCGCGATGCTCGCGATCCTGATGGTGATCGCTTCCGAGATGATGCTGTTCAGCGGACTCATCGGATCGTTCCTGATTTTCCGCTTGCAGTCCGCGTTCTGGCCGCCGCCCGCGCTGCCCCGCCTGCCGATCGCGGTCACCTGGGCAAACACTTTCGTATTGCTGTCGAGCGCGGTCACGATTTCCATGGCCGTCCGCGCGGTGCATCAGAGCCGCCAGCGCCTGCTCAGGCGTTACCTGCTTGCGACGCTTGCATTGGGCGTCACGTTCCTCGCGGTGCAAGGCAGCGAATGGGTGCGGCTGGTCGCGCACGGACTGAAGCTGTCCAGCGGATCGTACGGCGGCACCTTTTATATACTGATCGGATGCCACGGCGCGCACGTCACGGCCGGCGTCATTTGGCTCGCATGCGTCGTGGTGGCCGCGATGCGCGGGCGTTACAATGCCCGCAACGCCGCCGGAATTGAGCTCTGCGCCGTGTACTGGTATTTCGTCTGCGCAATCTGGCCGCTGCTGTTTGTGCTGGTGTATCTAATGTAGTTTGGCTCGCAAGGAGATCAGGTGATGAAAGTTTCGAAGCTAAGAGCGGGATTGATGACGATCGCCGGCATGATCGTGGCGGCGTCGCCGCGAATCGCAAGTGCGTGCGCGATGTGCGGACTGTCGCCCGGAGATCACGCCGGCCACGCGTACAACACCAGCGTGCTGTTCATGCTCGCATCGCCATACGTTTCGTTCGCGGCGATCGGAGGGATTACCTATTACGTCTATCGGCGCTCGACCCGGATCGATCGGGATTCGAATCCGCCGACGATCGTAAAACGCTGATAGCGACCAAGGAACCCATTTCGAATGCATACTGACTATAGCCATTTGCCCGGAAGAGGATGGTAGCGATGAGCGAGGCTGCTGCAGTAGAGACCCACGAACACGGCGCCGTTCAGGCCGATCAGATCGAAGCGTCAATCACGCCCGGAAATCTGGGCAAGCTGGGGATGTGGACCTTCCTGGCTGGCGACGCGATGACCTTCGGCGCGGGCATCGCCGCCTACGGCGCACTTCGAATCGGCAATCCCAACTGGCCGACACCCGCCGACTATCTCGGCATCACCACCACCGCGGTAATGACCTTCATCCTGATTTGTTCGAGCCTCACGATGGTCGAGGCGTTAAGCGGCATCCAGCGCGGCAACCAGTCGAAGTTTCGAAACTTCATGGCGCTGACGGTTCTGGGCGGACTCGTGTTCCTGGGGATGCAGGCATTCGAATGGCATCATCTGATCGGTGAGCGAGGAATGTCGATCAAGCGCGATCTGTTCGATGCGACCTTCTTCATCCTGACCGGGTTCCACGGCTGTCACGTGTTCGGCGGCGTGGTGTACAACAGCGTGCTTTTGATCCGCGGAATGTTGGGCAAGCTGCCGCAGGCGAAGGCCGGCCTGGTCGAGATCGCGGGCCTCTACTGGCATTTCGTGGACTTGGTGTGGATCCTGATTTTCACGTTCATTTATTTGATCTAGAGATTTGAATCAAAGCTGAAGCAACGGCCGCGCGGCCACTTACGACGGGACGGAATTCAATCAATGACGACGCAAGCAGCGGTTTCAGGACACGCGGTCGATCACGCCGAGCCGAACTACATCGCGATTTTCATCTACTTGGCGATCCTTACAGGCGTCGAGCTGTTCGTGTATTCGATTGGTTTGCCGCAGGTCGCCAAGGTTGGCCTGCTGATCGCGCTCGCGTTCGCGAAGGCGGTGCTGGTCGCGATGTACTTCATGCATCTGGCGATCGAGCGGAGAGCGCTCGCGATCATCGCGATCACCCCGATACTGCTGGTAACGTTTCTGTGCCTTATGCTGCTGCCCGATCTGACTACGCGGATGTGGACCAGATTCGACCATAAAATTAAGGTGACAAATCCCGCGGAGATGGGCGCGAATCCGGTCGCGCCGCCACCCGCGCAAGCGCCGTAGCAATGAACGCTTGGCAACCTGATTGGATTCCTACCATTCGCTGGCGCCGCTGAACGCGATCCTTAACGGATGCGCTACGGTTTTGCTGCTGGCCGGATTCGTTTTCATCAAGTTCAGATGGGTGCGCGCGCATCGCGCATGCATGATCAGCACCTTCGTCGTTTCGTCGATATTTCTCGCCTCGTACCTGCTCTATCACTACCAAGTCGGCAACGTGCGCTTTTCCGGCCAGGGATGGGTTCGCATCCTCTACTTCGCGATTCTGATCCCGCACGTCATTCTGGCCGGGGTTATCGTGCCGCTTGCGATCGTGACGATTTCGTTCGCGCTCCGGGGCAACTTCCGTCGCCATCGACGGGTCGCGCGATGGACCTGGCCGCTGTGGATGTACGTGTCGGTGACGGGCGTGGTCATTTACTTCATGCTGTATCGAATCTACACGCCGATCTACCCGCCGATCTCGACGGCCGTCGCCGCCAACTCTTCACGCTGAAAAAAGGCGCGTCAGCAATTTACTCCCATTCCCTCAAGGGAAGGTGATTGTGTGACTGTTGACACCATCGCCCGAAGGGGAATAGAAAGTGTATCAACCTGAGGCGTTTTTCGAGAACCGCAATCTTCCTAGACCGCCGTGGGAAATTATTGGGAGGACGCTGACCCTCTTGGAATTACTAACATTCGACGCGGGCACGTTTTGTCGAATTTCGGG
>JBGPNU010000092.1:0-10250 GCA_041487675.1 Binatus sp. (SeqCode) | reverse complement strand
GGTTCGGAGGCGACGATATCCTGCACGAACTGATTCATCGCGCGTCGCGAGACCAGGACGCAGATGAAACCGCCGTGCGGATAACTCAGGCAGATCCTGTAGCCCCGGTACTCGTAGTAGTTGTGTCCGCCGATCACGCGGATTGCACCGGGCGGAGGCTCAAACCCGTGCGCCTTCATGTAGGTACATAGAATCGTGCCGGTATCGCCGCGATAAACAGTGTACGCAACCGGGCTTCCGTCGCGCAGATGGTCAAGCCGTCCACCGATCAGCTTGTAACCGCTCGGCTGGAAATTCCAGAGGAATCCCGGCAACTGGTGATCCATATAAGCGTCCGAGATGTCGGCCGGCGAGTCCGACTTCACGTTGGGTTCGAAGTGATCGACGAATTGTGAGTAGTTGTCGATTGCGATGTCGAAGGGCGGGATCGCATGAGCGGGCGTCGAGCCGCCGCGGAGCATCACAAAGGCAAACAGCGCGGCCGCGGCGACCGCGATTGGAATCCAGACGCGCGCAGCGCGGAGCGCGGAGTGCCCACCGCGATCGGCGCTGGCGGAACGATCGCGGGTGCCCTCGGCGGAGTCGGCGGCGTCGAGCGCGGCTAGGATCGATCCGCGGACCATCACCGGCGTCCGCAGCATCTGCGCGCGCTCGCGCATCAAGGACTTGACGGCGCGTTCCTCGGCAAAGCGGGCGCGGCAATTGGCGCATCCCGCGAGATGCTCCTCGGCGGCGCGAAGTTCGTCCGCACTTAGCTCGCCATCGACATGAGCCGACAGGTATTTCTCGATGTAGGTGCCGCAATCCACGTTATGGTGCTCGGTTCAGTTCGCTCCGACCGTTGTCCGTTGTCGTCGATCCTATCTCAGAGTGCCACCGCAGCGGGGCTTCGTGTAAACGGCACTTGAAGTGTCGAATAGGCTGCATGCTTCATGTGAGTCAAGACCGTATTATTCCGCAGTGTTCTCTCTATCGTAGTAAACCACGTTACTTATCGTAGTAAACCACGCTCTCGGGCAAATGCCGTCAGACTATCGCGCAAGATGGCGCGTCCGCGCGATACGCGGGATTTCACGGTACCTATCGGTATATTCAGAACCCCCGATATCTCCTGATAGCTTAGCTCCTCTACATCGACGAGCAGAATCGCCTCGCGGAACTCGGCGGGCAGGCCCGCGAGCGCCGTTTCGACTTCACCTTCCATCCCCTGGCCGGAAAGCATTGCCTCGGGATTCGAACCGGCCGGATCGGCGCGCAGGGCTTCGCCTTCCAGCTTGCGTTCGAACTCGTCCGAAGATGCGGCCGGCTGCTCGCGCGACGATTTGCGATAACCGTTGCGAAAGTTGTTGTAGAGAATCGTGAGCATCCACGCGCGGCAATTGGTCCCGGCCTCGAACTGATGAAAGAAGCGGTAAGCGCGCAGGATGGTTTCCTGGAGCAAATCTCCGGCGTCGTCGGAATTGCGGGACAGACGCAACGCCATCGAGTAAAGCGCATCGAGATGAGGCAAGGCTTCCTCCTCGAATCGCTTGCGCCAGTCTTCGCCGGTACCGACTTTGTCTGCCATATGCGAATTTCAAGAACATAGCACCCTGTATCATTAAAATCTCGCATAGGGCTGGAATGTTCCCGAAACGGCGAACTTATTGCATGGGCCGGCGTTCAATTCCGCGGAATCCGATTTGGCGCAAGATACATAATGAGTGCAAGATACGTAATCAGAATGCGCAATATGATCGATCCATGGAACGACGGCTTGCGATCCGGTGTTTAGACACCGGCATCAAGCTGTAGTAATTTCGGCGCGATATCCAAAGGAGATTGAGGTCATGACGAAGGCAAAACTCACTGGTGCGATGTTGGCTACTGCGGTGGCCTTGGTCTTCATGGGCAGTACCGTGCAGGCTGCGGACAGCTCCACTTCGGCGTCGTCGCAAGTCAAGTGCGTCGGCGGCAACTCGTGCAAGGGGCAGAGCGCGTGCAAGAGCGCGTCGAGCGATTGCAAGGGTCAGAACGGATGCAAGGGCAAGGGCTATGTGATGACGCCGAGCGCAAAAGATTGCGTGGCGGCGGGAGGAAAGCCCGACAGCGCGACCAAGAAAGACTAGGCTCAGGCATAGCTGGCAGAGTCGCCAAGGTTCGCGCGTCGGTAAAGATTCCGACGCGCCGCATCACATCAACTGCAATGAAGCGCTCAGACTTTCCGCACTTGGGTTTCGGCGTCGGCCTTAGACGGCCGCATTACAAACTTATCGTCGAAACACATCCGAAAGTAGATTGGTTCGAGGTCATCTCGGAAAACTTCATGGTCGAAGGCGGACACGCGCTCGAAGTGCTCGAAGCAGTGCGCGAGCACTACCCGATAGCGATGCATGGCGTGTCGATGTCTCTTGGCTCAACAGATCCGCTGAATCGTAGCTACCTGCGCCGGCTACGCGATCTCGCGCGGCGCTTCGAGCCGGCGTGGATCTCCGACCATCTGTGCTGGACGGGCGTCGGCGGGCGCAACCTCCACGACCTGATACCGCTGCCATACACGGAAGAGGCGATCCGTCATGTGGCCGCGCGGATTCGGCGGGTGAATGAAACGCTCGAGCGGCCGATTCTAATCGAGAACGTTTCCAGCTACATGGCTTTTGCCGACTCGACGATGACGGAGTGGGAATTCATTTCCGCGATTGCTGAAGAGGCTGACTGCGGAATCCTGCTCGATATCAACAACATTTTCGTGAGCGCATTCAATCATCGCTTCGACGCGAATGACTATATCGACGCGGTGCAGGTCGAGCGCGTCGTGCAGTTTCATCTCGCGGGGCATAGCGACCACGGAACTTACCTGCTCGATACGCACGATCATCCGATACGCGACGAAGTATGGGCGCTGTACGAGCGCGCGGCGCGCCGATTCGGCGAAGTCGCGACGCTGGTCGAGTGGGACGACAACATCCCGGAGTTCGCGGTGCTGGCGGATGCGGCGGAGCGGGCACGCGGCATCTTCAATACAGTTACAATCGAGCATGATTCGCGGAGTCGCGATGGCCGTTCGCCTGAAGCAACTGGAAAGCATCCTCTATCGGCTGATCACCGCAGTTAGCGGCGTCGCCGAAGGACTGGCTGCCGAGAGCCGCATGCCGGCAGGCGGGCTCGATGCTATCGTGCGCGGCGACGATCGTCTGTCGGCCGAGGATCGCGTCGATATCTACGCGAACATGTATTTCTACCGCCTGCTCGACGTGCTCAAGGAAGACTTTCCCGCGACGCTGCGGATCCTCGGCGACGACAACTTTCATAACCTCGCGACCGGCTACTTGCTCGAATACCCGCCGACCGAGCCGTCGGTACTCTATTGCGGACGGCGCCTGGCCGATTTCATTCGCGATCATCCGCCAAGAAACGACGCGCCGTACCTCGCGGACCTTGCGGCGCTCGAGCGCGCGGTGGTCGAGGTCTTTCACGGCCCGGATGCGCCCGTGCTCGAACCCGACCGGCTGCGTGCTATCGCGCCTAAAAAATGGCCCGCGCTGAAGCTGAGGACGCATCCTGCGGTTCAAATTCTGAGGCTCGAATGGCGAGTCGCGGAACTACTGCGGGCCGTCGAAGAGCGGCGCGAATGGAAACCCGCCGACGCCGGCGTGGTCGAGGTGATAGTGTGGCGGCAAGGCGCGCGGGTGTTCTACCGCGAACTCGAAAAGGTTGAAGAGCGAGCGATCGCGGGTGCATGCAACGGTGTCACGTTCGCGAAGATCTGCGACCTGGTCGCCGCCGATCATGACCCGGCGCGCGATCCAGTGGCGGAGCTGAATCGATTGCTCGCGCGATGGCTCGGCGACGGCATTTTAACGAACGCCTCGCGCTTATCGGGCGGCCGCGCCAGGCGCTCCAGAAATATCCGGCGCGCCCGACCGGATGATCTTTGGAACGCTCGCGGATATAAGTCATAGACGCCCGGCGGTTCGGAGCCGGAGCGGCAATTCCCGTGACCGGCAACAGCATTCGAGTCGAGCGCCCATCGAGCCGCGAACAACTGGATCAGTTCGCGCGCCTTCCGTTTCAAGTTTACGGCAATCGCCAGGCGTGGTGGCCGCCCGACGTGCAGAACGAGATCGATCTGCTCGCGCGCCGGAGCCTGCTCTCCTCGTACCTTGAAATCGAGCCGTTCTGCGCGTGGCGCGCGGGCAAGCTGGTCGCGCGCGTGACCGCCATCGTCAATCGCCGGTACATAGAACATTGGAGCGAGCCGCTCGGCCAGCTGATCCATTTCGAGGCGCTCGAGGATGAGGACGATGCGGTTGCGGCGATGCTCGCGGACAGTGTGCGATGGCTCCGCGAGCGCGGGATGCGCGTCGCGCGAAGCGGTTTCGCGGCGTTTCTGGATTACCCATACGCGATCGACAACTACGGATCGTTTCCGTCGTTTCTGCTGCGCGGAAATCCGCCGTCGTACCATCGCTACTTCAAGGACGCGGGCTTCGTCACGGAAAAAGGGCAGGTTGATTACACTGTGCCGCTCACTGCTGAAATGCTGGCCCGCTATCGCGGGATGGCCGAGTCGGCAGGCGCGGCAGGGGTTACGATTCGAAGTTGGCGCGAGTTCGGATTCCTGTCCGCGATCGACGCGTGGACCGACGTGACCAACGCGGCCTTCGATCGGCACTGGGGATGGAACCCGGTGACGCGCGCGGAAGTGCGGCCGATGCTTACGTCGCTCTGGGAGACTCCCGTCGCGGACTTGTCGATGCTCGCGTCGATTGGCAGCGAGGTCGTGGGCGCAGTCTTTTCGGTGCCGGATCTGAGTCCCGCACTTGCGCGCGTGCGCAGAGGTATCAGCCTCGAACCTGAGCGCGGCGGCGGTACCCGCGGCGCGCTGATCAATATTGGAGTCATCGCAAAGGCGCGCGGACGCGGGATTGCGCTTGCGATGGCGGCGCGATCGTATCTCGCGATGGCGCCGCGCAAGATGCGTTTCGCGGGCTATACGCTGGTGCTCGATGACAACTGGGCATCGCGCCGAACCGCACAAAGCCTGGGCGCGCACGTGACCGGAAACTTCGTGACTTACCGTCGCGATCTGTAGCGCTTGAGGTTCGAGCTAAGTGCGGCGCGCTTGCGGCGGAGCCGGTGGTAACGATAAAAGCCGTGCTTGATGCTTAGCCTCCGCCTGGTCGTGCTCTTCCTCCACGTTGCCGCGGTAATCGTCGCACTCGGCAGTTCGCTGTTCAGCACTTTTGCGCTCGCACCGGTCCTTGCGGAAGAACTCGATCCTATGGCGCGCATCCGGGTCGCGCGCCGCGTGATCCGGCGTCTCGGCGCGGTCGTGCTGACCTCGCTCGCGGTGCTGGTCTTGACCGGGATCTTCAACGTGCTCTTGATCGGCGGCGTATCGATTCTACTCGGGATCAAACTGGTACTGGTCGTCGTGGTGATCGGACTCGCGCTTTACCAATATGGAAATATCGGTGCGCAGATCTGGCGGTTGTCTGCGGCCGGTCCTGGCCCGGAGATCGCGATCCTCCAAGCGCGTTTTCGACGGATCGGACTGACCGTTGGATCGATTGTGTTGCTAATCGTTTACTTGTCGCTCGGACTCACGCGCGGACCCGGAGCGATCGTCGCCGCAATTCGCTGAAAGCTTTTACCGATGCATCGAAAAAGATCGCCGCGCAGAGTCCCGGGATGGATGCGATGGCTCACCGATCTCGCAATCGCGCTCGGTGCTATCACGACGCTGAGCTATGGCGCCGGTGCGCATATCGCGGTTCGTTATCTCAATCCGCCGTTCGGCAGTTGGTGGAATGCAAACGAGTTTGCGATGGTCGAATGCTCCGCCGCGGCATTCGGGATGCTCGTGGGAATTCGACTGGGTGCGTGGTTGGTGCATGGCCTATCGCTCAAGAACAATTCGATGATCGCGGCGGTGATTGCCGGCGCGCTCGCGTTGCCGCTGGTCGCCAGAGTCGGCGCCGAAGTTGCGCGTTATCGATTCACGCGCGGCGCATCCGTAAACGCATGGCTAATCGATCGCTTCGGCTACGATGCCGGAATGTTCCTTGACAAGCTTCTTGGCGCGGGCGTTTACTCGATGAAGATTGCGGTGATCGCGCTTCCAGTCGGGATGATTCTTTTCGGCCTGGCAATCGTTGTCTTGATGACCGTGGAGCCAGAAGACGGCACCGGGCACGCAATTTCGAAATGAGCAGCGACGATCGCAAACCGCGCAGGCCGCCCGCAATCAGCCGTCGTTCGTTTATCAAGGGCGCCGGCGCGGTCGCGGCCGCAGCGGGCCTGGTGCGCGTTTCGACCGCGTCCGCGGATCAAAAATCGCTGCCCGCGGGGGTCGTCGAAAGTCTTGGACCGGCGGCCGAATCAATCGAACTGAAGATCAATGGCCGGGCTACCAGGCTCACGATCGAGCCGCGCGTCACGCTGCTGCGCGCGCTGCGCGACCATCTTGGACTGACAGGAACGAAACTGGTCTGCGATCGGGGCGCGTGCGGCGCATGCACGGTGCATCTCGACGGCAAACCCGTCACCTCGTGCATGATGCTGGCCGTAGATGCGCGCGGCCACGAAGTCACCACGATAGAAGGGCTCGGGACTCCCGCGCAAATGCATCCCGTGCAAGCCGCGTTCGTCGAGGCCGACGCGCTGCAATGCGGGTTCTGCACCCCCGGGATGGTGATGTCGGTGGCAGCCGCGCTCGAACGCAATCCCGCGGCTACGATCGACGAAATCAAACACGCGACCGCCGGAAACATTTGCCGATGCGGCACCTATACGCACGTCTTTGAAGCGGCTTTGAGCGCCGCCAAATCGACCGGCAAGACAGCGCGTACAGCTCACGCGCGCGGAGATGCCTGATGTCGCGGCGGGTCACGCTCAAGCTTGGAATTGAGGGCGACACGCACGACGTTACGGTTGTGATTCCCGACGATGAACCGACGCCATGGGACTTGGGCGCGCGGCTTTCGATTGTCGGCAAGCCCACGCCGCGCGTTGACGGAGCGCTGAAGGCGACCGGCGCCGCACATTATACTTACGATATCGAACTGCCCGGAATGCTTTACGGCGCGATTCTGCGCAGTCCATGGCCTCACGCGCGAATCCGCGATATCGATCTGTCGGCGGCCAAGCGGATGGCGGGTGTGCGCGCGGTGCTTGCTCTTGACGATCGCGAGATCCGTTTCGCGGGGCAGGAAGTAGCGGCCGTCGCGGCTCTTAGCACCGATATCGCATCCGACGCGCTGAGTGTCGTCAGGGTCGATTACGAAACGATGCCGTTCGTGGTCGATGTCGATGCCGCGATGACGGACTCCGCGCCGCGCGTGTTCGGAAGCGGCTCCAACGTCGGCAGAGCGAGTAGTTCGAGCATCGGCAATGTGGCGCGCGGACTCGAACAAGCCGCAAGCACTCTTGAGGCGACCTACACGACGCCGGTTCAGACTCACGTCTCGCTCGAGACGCACGGCGCAGTCGCGAGCTTCAACAGCGCGGGCGACGAACTTACGGTCTGGTGCTCGACCCAGGGAATTTTTTCGGTGCGCGACGATCTGGCGGTGTACTTCAGTCTGCCGCCGGATAAAGTGCGCGTTGTTTGCGAATTCCTGGGCGGCGGCTTCGGTTCAAAATTCGGTGCGACGCCTGAAATGATTGTCGCAGCGCGGCTGGCGAAGGCGGCCGGCGTCCCGGTCAAGCTGATGCTCCCGCGCGCCGACGAGCATCGTGCGACCGGCAACCGGCCAAGCTCGATCCAGGCGGTCAAGCTCGGCGTCGATGGCGGCGGGAAGTTGACCGCGATCGATCTTGTCCAGCACGGCTCGGGCGGGATTGGCGGCGGCGCCGGCAGCGCAGGCCCGTTCAAGTCGATCTATCGATGCGCGAACATCCGCACCGAAGAGCGCAACGTCTATATCAACGCGGGTCCTTCGGCTCCGATGCGCGCGCCGGGATGGCCGCAAGGGTGCTTCGCGCTGGAACTCGCGATGGACGAGATGGCGCGCAAGGCGGGGATAGACCGGCTCGAGTTCCGGCGCCGCAACAGCGACAATCCGGTCCGCGCGGTTGAGTATGAAATTGGCGCGCGCGCGTTCGGATGGTCCGAAAAGAGTGCGTCGAAAAAATCAACCGGCCCGGTGAAGCGCGGGGTCGGAGTCGCTTCCGCCGAGTGGCACGCAGTGGGAGTGTCAGGCCCCGAGGCGCAAGTGTTGGCGTATCGCGACGGCACCGTCGAGGTTCGGGTCGGCACGCAGGATATCGGCACGGGCACGCGCACCGTTCTCGCGATAGTCGCGGCGGAAGAATTGGGGCTGCCGATCGATCGGGTAAAGTCCGAAATCGGCGACACGCGATTTCTTTTTTCGGTGCCTTCCGGCGGCAGCTTGAGCGCGCCTTCGAACACCCCGGCGGTGCGCCAGGCCGCGGCGCATCTCAAGGACAAGCTGTTTCGAATCGCAGCGCCAATGCTCGGCGCAGAGCCAAATGATCTTGAAGCTTCAAATGCGACGATTCGCGTGCGCACCAATCCGTCGCGCGCGATCGCGTTTGCCGACGTATGCAAGCGGATTCCCGGCGATTCGATTTCAGCGCAGGGCGAGCGGATCCCGAACTACGAGGGTTTTCGGACCGACCAGGCGGGATGCCAGTTCGCGGAGGTCGAAGTCGATACCGAAACCGGAATCGTCCGGGTTACCCGGGTAGTCGCGGTGCATGACGCGGGGCGGATTATCGATCCGCTGACGGCGCGCAGCCAGGTCAACGGCGGCGTCTTGATGGGAATCGGGTTTGCGCTGTTCGAGGATCGCCGGATGGATCCGCAGATCGGGATAATGGTGAATCCGACCATGGACGATTACAAATTGCTCGGCTCGCTGGACGCGCCGCAGATCGACGTGACCTTCGTCGAAGTCGCCAACGGCTTGACCAACACCGGTGTGATGGGACTTGGCGAGGTGGCGCACGTGGCGAGCACGGCGGCGGTCGCATGCGCGGTGTACGACGCTCTTGGCGTGCCGGTGCGCTCGCTTCCGATCACGCCTGACCGGGTGCTGGCCGCTTTGGGGCAGGTTTGAGAGATTTGAAATTGCGATGAATCGATTCGAGGTAATCACGCCGGCCGATCTCGCAAGCGCCTCGCGCATTCTGGCGGAGGACGGCCACGCAGCCCTGGCGGGTGGCGTCGATGTTCTCGATCTCGCGAAACAGAATATCGCGACGCCGAATGCGTTGGTGAATCTGAAGGGCCTGAAAGAGCTCGGCGGAATCGAGGTCCGGCCGTCGGGCGAACTTCGTCTCGGCGCGACTGCGAAGCTCAGCGAAGTCGCCGAGCATCCCGCGGTGCGCGCGAAGTTCACCGCGCTTGCCGAGTCAGCAGGCGAAGCCGCCACGCCGCAGATTCGCAATCTCGGCACGGTCGGCGGAAACATTTTGCAACGCCCGCGATGCTGGTACTTCCGGAATCCCGACGTGAATTGCCTGAAGAAGGGCGGTGACAAGTGCTACGCTCTTGGCGGGCTCAACCGCTACCACTCGATCCTGGGCGGCGGCCCGTCGTATATCGTGCATCCGTCGAACCTGGCGCCCGCGCTGATCGCGTTTCGCGCGAGCGCGAAAATAGTCGGTCCCGGCGGTGAGCGCGCCCTTGAGCTCGAGAAATTTTTCACGCTGCCGACGGTCGATCCGAAGCGCGAAAATCTTCTGAAGCCCGGCGAAATTATCACCGAAGTGATCGTGCCTGCGCCATCCGCGAACGCCCGCAGCGTCTATCTTGAAGCACGCGAGAAGCAGAGTTTTGACTGGCCGCTGGTAAGCGCGGCGGTCGTGATCGATCGTACGCCCGGTGCGAAAACTATCCGCGATGTACGAGTGGTGATGGGCGCGGTCGCACCGATCCCGTGGCGATCGCTCGAAGCCGAGACTGTGCTGAGGAGTGGAGCGCTCGACGAGTCGCTCGCGCGCGCCGCGGCCGAGGCCGCGCTGAAAAACGCGCAGCCGATGTCGGACAATGCCTACAAGGTCGTGATTGCGAAGGTGATCGTCCGCCGCGCGATCATGCGCGCCGCCGGCCTGGAGGCCGCATAAAAATGCCCTCGCGATCCGACAATTTTTGCGCGCTACTTCGCACCAAGACTGCTTACTATCGAAATCCCGACGGTGAGCGGATGTTCGACAAGGAAAGTTCCACGGCGTGCTATACCTGTCTCAAGACGCAGCGTCCGGTCGGCCCCGACGGCCTGCCCGTGGATGCGCACTCGTGC
>JBGPNU010000091.1:0-10294 GCA_041487675.1 Binatus sp. (SeqCode) | reverse complement strand
TCGACACTAAATGGATTCTTCACAACGCAACTCCCGATTGGAAATCGGTGAAATATATCGCACTGATCGCGCGCGATAGCGAGAGGCGGGGGCCGGGCCGCGCGCTGTAGGATTTCATCGTTTTCACATTTCGGCAATTCAGCGGAGGCGCCACTGGCACACGGATTCAAAGAAAAAGATCTGGAAGAAATTTGGAGTTCGGACCCTCACCCGACGCATCGTTTTTCACCGGTTCGCTACGCGAATAGCGTCGGCCTCTCCCTGACAGGGCGAGGCAATTCAGGAAGCACGACTTTCAGAAGGCGGGGGCGGAGGCGGTTACGCGGCGGCGGCGATGACTTAGGTGCTTGGTGCGGGGCGTGATCTTGAGACGCAAATGCGGGGTTCTGCGAGTCTCGACGTTGCGCTGGATCTCGTGCTTCCAGGAGAGCATCCGGCGGCGAAGCACAAGCGAATTGATCTCCAGCGCGTCGCAAACCGTGTCGAAGTTAAACGCGTGGCGGCTCTTCGACGCGGCCATGATCCATCGCTCCGCGTCGATAAACAGCATCCGTTTACGCGTGTTTCGGGACAGAACGCCCTGCTGATAGACGTTGATCGCATCGGCAAGCAGGGCGAGCATCAGGCGCTGCTCACCGGTCAGGCGATGGCCGCCGGAGAGATCATAATACTGGGAGGGGAGGATTTGGTTCAGGCCGACGAAACGCTCGACGGCCAGATCGGAGCTCAACTGGAAGCCTTCAGACATTTGCAACGCCCACTTGGGAGTTAGCGTCCGCGGGAGCGCTCCCCAGCGGCTCCTGACACTCCCCCCATCGACCGCGATGGGATCGTCTCCATTCGTTCTTGTTAACCATTGGCTCAGGCGATTGGTTCCCGAGCAGGGGCCAGCCCCCTGCACCCGGGCCGGCTGCGCCCTCACCCGTGCGCGACATGAATGTCGCAGCACGGCCTCTCCCGGTTTGCGGCTAGCGACTTGAGTCGCCAGCCGCGGGAGAGGCTAGCTAAGAGTCAGGTGGAGAGTTGATGAACGAGTTCGAGGAGCGCGGGGTCGAGAGATCTCCGCTGGTCGGCAAGGTCGCCTAGCGGAATGCGAACGACTGCGCCGCGTGCTTCTCCAATCAGGGCCGGGGCGGCGTTGTCGAGGATCGCATCGACGGCGCCCGCACCCAACCGGCTCGCCAGCAGCCGGTCGCGAGCCGTGGGTGCTCCGCCGCGCTGAACATGTCCGAGCACCACGACCCGCGCCTGCATCCCGAGCCGTGCGGTAAGAGCGTCAGCCACGGGAATGACGCCGCCGGTGCGCGGGCCCTCCGAGACCACGACTATCGACGAGCGCTTGCCGCGGCGATGGCTCTCCTCGATCCGATTACAGATGTCGTCGAGACTAAACGGGATTTCCGGGACCACGACCGCCTCGGCGCCGCCACCGAGCGCGACCGCGATCGCGATGAAACCGGAGTCACGGCCCATCACCTCGACGCAGAACACCCGCTCATAGGCGAATGCGGTGTCGCGAATCCGGTCGATGGCATCGAGGGCGGTATTCACGGCGGTATCGAAGCCGATTGAATAGTCGGTGCCGGGAATATCGTTGTCGATCGACGCGGGGATGACGAACACTGGAATTCCGGTCTCGTCGCAGAAGACCTTGGCACCGCGCATCGAACCCTCGCCCCCGACGACGACCAGCGCCTCGATTTGGTGGCGCTTGAGATTGCGGGCTGCGAGACCGCGGGCGGCGGGAGTGCGGAATTCGGGCGAGCGCGAGGTCTCGAGGAAGGTGCCGCCGCGCTGGATGATGTTGGCGACGGAGCGGCCGCTCAGCGGTTCGGCGAGATCGCGGATAAGGCCCTCGTAGCCGCGCCTGAAGCCGACCACCTCGATTCGCGCATTTGCCGCAGTGCGGACCACGGCGCGGATGGCGGCGTTCATCCCGGGAGCGTCGCCGCCCGCGGTCAGGATGCCAATCCGGCGCGCGGTCGTGCCGGTCGAGTTGGAAGATTCAGGCGCGCCGTCCATGTGGTTCGGAGTGAATCGTCACCGCCATGTTCGAATCTAACGGGACCGGCGGCCTGAACCAACCTTTGCGGAGCGCGAGCGCGAATTCAGGGCATCTGCGAGGCTTGCAGGCGCACAAGCGCGGCTTTGGCCTGGTCGGAAGCGTCGGAGACTGTGGGGCCGTTGCTCTCGGCCGCCTTTCGATAGTGCTTAATCGCGGCGACCTTGTTGCCGAGCGCCTCGTAGGTGCGGGCGACGTTGACCTCGGCCCGGTCGTCGGCCGGACACGCCGTGAGCGCATCGTTATAGTAAAGGAGGGCCTTGTTGAAATCGCTCGCTGCAAACCGCTCGCCGCCGCGCTGGGTTGCAGTCGCCTCGACTCCCCGGTCGCATCCACCCGAGGGCGAAGCGACTCCCGGTGTGTACGCAGATGCCTGATTGGTCTTGAGAGCGTCGATCTCCTGTTGTTGCTGCTCGATCTGCGTCTGTTGCTGCTTCACCAACTCGTTGGTCGCTTCGATCTGGTCGCCGGCGCATCCGGAACCGACAAGTGCGAAGATGCCGAGCGTCAGCGCGAGTAAAATTCGATTGTTCGGATTCATCGTATTGTTCATGTTCACGGTATTGTTCACCGGGTGTTGTATTATCGCCATCAATAGTGGCGAATCGCGATACGGTGTCAATGCTGACGTGCGCGGCGCCTATAATCGAAGAACACGGAGGGAGAACCGGCGGTGATTCGAAATCCAAAAATCCTGATGAGGAGATTAATACTGCTCGCGCTGGTCGCACTGTCGATCGTTACCACGCGCGCCGCGGTAGCCGCAGTCCATGCGCCGCCGATGAGTGCTGCCGACGCGCTCACGCTCCTGCTCGAAGGCAATCAGCGTTTCGTCGAAGCACGGCTGGTGCATCCCAATCAGACGGCGGCGCGGCGCGTCGAAGTGGCCAAGGGACAGCATCCTTTTGCCGCGGTGCTTGCATGCTCCGATTCGCGAACCCCGCCCGAGATTATTTTCGATCGTGGACTCGGCGACCTGTTCGTGGTGCGGGTGGCGGGCAACGTCGCCGACCAGGTCGTGATCGAAAGCCTCGACTACTCGGTCAAGCATCTAGGCGTGCGGGTCGTGATGATCCTCGGGCATCGCAGATGCGGCGCGGTGACTGCGGCGGTGGAAGGACACGAAGAGGAAGGCGACGTCGGCCCGATGCTGCGCGAACTGCGGCCGGCCGTGGAAGCATCGAAGGGCATGGCGGGCGATCCGGTCGAAAATGCGGTACGCGAAAACGTCAAGCTGGTGATGAAGAACCTCGCCGCATCGGAGGAGCTGTCGGCGATGGTCAAATCGGGCGAGCTGAAGATTGTCGGCGGCATCTACGATCTCGACACCGGCAAGATCGAAATGTTGAAGAACTAGTGGGCGGGCTGGGTCACGATGATTCCCGCGAACGTTGACGCCTGATGGCCCTCGATCGTGGTCGCGGTCAAGGTGACCACGTAGCTGCCCGGTGTAGTGTAGGTGTGGAACAGCGCGATAGGCGGCATGGTCGAGACTTTTCCGTCGCCGAAATTCCATCTGAACATTTCGAATGGCGCGCCTTCCGGATCGCTGCTCGAGGTCATAAACCCCACGGTCAGAGGGGCCGGACCGTAACCGGGCAACGGCTGGAGCTGGATATGGGGAATCGTGGGCAACATCATCGGGGTGCGGGTCGCAGTCGGTCCCGCACCGCCCCCGTTCTGCGCAAGGACAACGGTGCGCGTTGACGCGAGAACGATAAAGGCGGCGGCGGATACCGCGGCTATCGAATACTTCCAAGTCATCGAAACGCTAGTTACCACGTTCTATGCTCGCGATCTAATTCTATCCTCGCGATCATGGGTCGATTAAGATGAACTGTTATGGCACACGAGCAAGCGGCTACCGTACTGACGGAGCCGACCCATCGGTACGTCGAGGTTGCAGGGCTCAAGCTGCACTACCTTGACTGGGGCGGAGATCCAGACAAGCGCACTTTCGTGTTGCTGCACGGCGGCGCCGCGCACGCGCATTGGTGGGACGGTGTCGCGCCGCTGCTGACGCCTTGTGGCCGCGTGCTCGCGCTCGACTTTCGCGGTCACGGCCGGAGCGAATGGGCGCGGCCCGCGGTTTACGGACCGCCCGCATATCTCGAAGATGTCCGCGCGCTTATCGAGAGCCTCGGCACGCGGGTCGTGCTGGTCGGGCATTCGATGGGCGGTGCGGTCGCGCAGTGGGTCGCAGTGACGCATCCCGAGATGCTCGACGCATTGATCATTGTCGATGCGCCGCATGGACCGCCGCCGCTGTTTCGCCGGCTGATGTGGCGATGGCGCCGGAAGTCGCAGGGCGGCAAGCGTCCCGAGCTTCGTTCCGCCGCCGACATCATCAGGAGGTTTCGCCTGCAGCCGCCCGAGACGAAATTGACGCGGCTCGAGATCGAGCGGCTCGCGATCCTCGGCGCCGAGCAGTTGCCGAGCGGCGCATGGGCGTTCCGCTTCGATCCCGAAACCCGCGCGTGGCGAAAGCATGGGGCCAGGATGACCCGGCCGAAGCTCAAACGGATCACGTTACCGACGCTGCTGCTGCGCGGCGATCAGAGCGGGCTGGTGAGCCCGGCGCACGTGCAGCGGATGCATCGAAAGATACGGGGATCGGTGCTGAAGGAAATCCCGCGCGCGTATCATCATGTGCCGCTGGACAATCCGGGCGACACTGCCGCGGCGATAATCGAGTTCGTGGAAGGGCGGTAGCGGCGAATCATCTCACGCGCGAAGCAAGAAGTGCTTACGCGCGGAGCAGGAAGTCGCTCAGATCGAGGGCGTACTGTCCGTCGCTCAGCGTCATCGACTTCGGCGAGCGCTTGAGCATCAGGCGCGAAATGTCCTGGTCCTTCGGAAGCAGATACACGATATCGCCGGCGCCCATCGAAAACACGCGCACGCGTTCTTCGCCGCGGCGTTCCTGCCCCGCGACTTCATAGGAGCTCACGTGGAAGACGAAGCCGCGCGCGCGAACCAGCGTTCCCTCGGTTTCCTCGACGAGACCCACGAAAATCCGGGTATTGTCGTCTTTGAACAACCTGCGATCGATCAAGACGATACGGTCGCCCGCGCCGATTGCCGCCATCGTGCGTTCCTCCTCTAGTCGCGGCTCGCTAGCCAGAGCCGGATTTCACGACTTTACTTGATCGCGACGGCCGACACGATGCGTCCGCAGCCTTTCACGGAGATTCATTTGAGATCGGCCAGGAACTCCAAAATCGCGCGATTGGTCTCGTCGGGCGCTTCATTCTGGGTCCAATGACCGCAATCGATTCGCTTGACCGTCACGTTCGGCACGTAGCGCGCGACTGCGTCGGCCATCTCGGGCCGCAGCACCGGGTCCTTCTCCGCGAGCAGCATCAGGGCCGGCGTCATGACCTTGCGTCCCGCGTGATCGGCGGTGATTTCCCAGTTGTGGTTGAAGTTGCGGTAGTACTCGATCGCAGGCGTAATTCCGCCGGGGCCGCGAAATCCGTCGGCGAAGACTTTCAAGTCGGCGTCAGTGAGCATTTCCTTGCGCGACGCGTTGTTCATGAACGTATTTCGAATGAAGCCGTCGAGGTCGGGCTCGATCATAGCTTCGGCGTCGCCGCGCTTCTGAAAAAATCTGATGTAATCGAAACGCGCGTCGGTGAGCAATTCGAGCGGAGGCTTCGGCAGACGGGGCATGAACGATACGTTGAGCGCGATCAGCCGTGAAAGAGCCTCGGGATATTCGAGCGCGAAGTTCCACAGAATGATTGCGCCCCAATCATGCCCCGCAACCACGGCCTGCTCGGCGCCGTAGGCGCGAATCAGCCCCATCACGTCGGCGCATAGCGTCTTGATGTCGTAGGGGCCCTTGCGCTCGGTCAAGTTGTAGCCGCGCAAATCGGGGGCGACGACCTTGAAGCGGGCGCCGAGCGGCGCCATCTGATGACGCCACGAATAGTGGTTCTCGGGAAATCCATGCAGCAGCAGGACGAGGGGTCCCTCGCCCTGCGTGATGCAGTGAAAGCGAATCCCGTTAGCGGTTACGAACTCGTGCTTCCAGGTCTCGGCGACGGTCGGCATCGGGAAAAATCAGTCCCCCTCGCAAATTTGCCCGCAAACGCGGAAGCCGCTATGTAAGCGCCGCGGCGCGAATCGATCAAGCGCTCAGCGCCATCTCATTCTGCGCCATCCAGCCGCGCACGACGTCGCTCAGCTCGCGCGCATGAATCAGGTCGAGTCCGAAGCGAATCGGCAACGATCGCGGCAACGTCTCAATCGCCTCGCGGCCGCCGGATCTCAGCGCGATCCGGTCGAGCAGCCGCGAAGTAACGGTCCTGCGCTGACCGCGCAGATGCACGTCGTTGTACATCTTTACGATCAGCTCCGCCCCGAGCCGCACCGCATCCGACAGGTTCATCGTGCCGGCTGCGAACTGATCGAGCCCCTGCTTAAGCGGGAACTGATCCGGATTCCACACCGCCACCGACCCCGCGCGCATCAAAGTCTCGATGCTCGGCGTGGTGAACGAGTAGCCCCAGCCGGCCAGCTTGGTGCTTGCGGTCGCGAGTTCCGCGGGATCGAGATTGCCCGCTTGGGCGCGCGCCTGCAGCGCCGCCTCGGTCCATACCCGGCGCACGCCGAATTCGGTCTTGGCGAGATCGGCCAGGATCATGTCGTCGGTCCACAGCACATGCCCGGGCATCGAGGCGATCACGATACTCTCGGCGCCGTGACGGCCAAAGAAACGAATCAGCCGCTCGCGCCGGTCGTGATCGATCGAGGCGAGCACCGCGCCGTCGCGCACGCGGCAAACTGACTGCAATGCGTCGGCCAGCCCCTTGAGCTGAACGTCGGCGCGTTTGCCGTCGTTGCCGTTGCCGCCGAGCGATGCGGAGAATCCCGGCGGCAGCCGCAGCAGAGTGTCCTCAAACGCCAGGCGCCGCAGTTCGGCGAGGGTGGACTGCGAAATGACGAACTGGCGCGGCCAGGTCGGCAACAGGCTGAGCCGCCCCAGCATGCACAGCGTCGCGATCGCGGTAAGGTCGAGCACCACCGCATTGGCGCGCTCGAAGGCTCCCAGAGCAGCCTCGAGTTCCTCGGGCGCGCCGGTGCAGCACTTGATCGGCGCCTCCGGCCGCTGCGCCAGGATAAAGACTGTCTGCAAGTCGTTCAGGTTGATGCGCTCCGCGACCGCGTGGATCGGCACCGGCTTGCTGGCGTAGGTGCGTTCGGCATGCTTGAGCAGGTCCTCGCGCTTGCCGCTGCCGTTGCCGTTTCCATTACTCGCTTCGAACATCGGCTCGAAGCTGTCATTCATTTCGCTCCATGGAATCGCTTCGGAAGTTACAGGGCTCATCTCAATTTCGGCTTCGCCGGGAAATCGCGCCTGCCAGTTGTCCAGACAATCCATGTAGCGCCACGCGTACTTGCTCATCATCTGCTTCACAGTTGCGCTTCTGCGGCTGAAGCGGCCTTCGGGCAACTGAAACTTCTCGCCGGCTTTCTTGCCCTTGAGCGCCTTGGTCATCGCATGTTGCGGGCCGTACTCATCGAGTGCCTCGTCGGCGTCGTTGGCGTCCTCGAGCAGGATCCATCGTTCGGCGGTCGAATTTTCCTCGATGAAGCTGAGCGCGGCGCCGGGTCCCGCGGTTTCGAAGTCCGGCACATGCGGCATCGGGCCGACCGGTCCGAGCGCAGCCAGGTAGGCGCGATGCGAATCGACGCTGGCGCCCTGGCGGCGCAGCAGGTCGTAAGCGTAGGCGAGAGCCTCATTGGCGCGGCCACCGTCGCGCATAAATTGCACGGCGGCCCGGCCGAGTGCGGGTGGAATCTCACGCGGTGACGGCATCGCATTGGGATCCGCAACGACCAGGTCCACCTTGCCGAGCCGCGATGCAACGATCGAGCGGCGGAGTCGGAGCACGCGGTCGTCGGGATGCTCGCGCAGAACTTCCTCGATTGCGGCGAGCGCAGCCTCCGGATCGCTGCGTTCGAGCTTGTCGAGATGATTGCCGGCGTCGCCCGCATCGGCGCCCTGCTCGGGATGCAATTGGCGCGCGATGTCGGTCACTATATCTTCGCGGCCGAGGCGGCTCGCGCAATCCAGCAGCCGGCGCGTATCGGTCCCGGTGCTGCCCACCGGCGCGAGCACCTGCCACAGCGCAAGCGCGTCGCGATAGCGGCCAAGATCATGGAGCAACGCGGCGAGCTTGCGGCGATTGTCGGCGCTGGTGTCGGGCGCGAGCACGGACAAGGCCTCATCGGCGAACTTCGAGGCCTGATCGAATTTGCCCTGGGTCAGACGAAGATTTGCACGCAGCGTCAGCAGGGTGACCGCCGGCAAGCGCCCGTCGCCAATCGATCCGAGCAGCGCGTCGGCTTCGTGGTAGCGTTCGAGTGCGGCCAGCGCTTCGGCCGCGGCCGCAACCGCGAATGGAAAATCGCCCGCGGGAATCGACTCGGGCCGCGAGATCGCGCGGGTCAGAAGCTCGCTGGCCTCCTGCAAGTCGCCGGGTTCGTCGCGCTCACGGAGCGTGACCGCAAGATGATAATCGGTGTCGTCACGCCCGCCGACCGAGGCCGCGCGGCGCAGCACCTCGATCGCCTCGCTCAGGCTGCCGCGCGAGCGGAGCACGATTCCATACTCGCACAGCCCGTTCGCGTCCTCGCGCTCGAGCCCGTGCGCCTGTTCAATATCCTTGCCCGCTCCGTCGGTGTCGCGCAGCGCAATTCGCGCCTGCGCGCGGCCTATCAGCGCCTGCACTTCGCTGGAGCCCGAGCCTTCGCTCTCGGCAAACGCGAGCGCCTGGGTAAAGCACGTCTCGCTCTCGCGCACGCGGCTCTCATCGTTTTGCGCCGGCGCCTCGGCCGCGCCGGCTCCGCCCGCTTCGAGCTCGCCCAGCAGAATAGCCTGACCGAGCACGAGCCACGGGATTGAACTGTTCGGCAACGCGGCGCTGGCCAGGCGCGCATAGCGCTCGGCACGCTCAAAGTGCGCGTCGAGCAAGGCACGCCGCGCCATCACGACCGCGACTTCGGGATCGGCAGTGAGTTCGGGCGCGACGTTCTCTTCGAGCGCCTTGGCGTCGAGCGATTTCGGCGCGCTGTTCAGCCACAACGCAACCGCGCGGCCGCTGCTCGGAAACTGCATCCGGAGTTTGTCAGCCAACGCGAATGCGCGTTCGCGCTCGCCGAGCAATTCGTGCGCGAGCGCCTCGTTGGTGCAGGCGTTTTCCTCGTCGGGCAGCAGCGACTTCGCCGCGATAAAAAGCATCGCAGCCTTGCGCGGCTCGCCTTCCTTCAGCCACGCGACGCCGAGATGCGAGAGGACCCGAAACTTGTCGGAGTTTGAGAGCTGGGCCCATTTCTGCTCGCGCATTCTGAGCAGGCCGAGTCGAGCGAGCTGATATTGGCGGCTTTCCAAAAAAGCCGCGGCGGCGGAGATCTCCTCTCCCAGCGCATCCGAAGGTCCCACCGCCGCGGGCTCACATCGCGCCTCCAGGTGAACCACTGCGTCGGCCCGAGTCAGGGCCTGGCGCTTCGCAGCGGTTCCGAAATCAGTAAGGATCTGAGGATACTCGTCGAGCAGCTCCTCTATATCTTCCCAGGTCAGAACTTCGATCGCCGAGATTCCGCCGCCGCGGTTGGTGCGGTTGAGATCGAATAGCGAACGCGGGAGGCCTTCTGGCTTTGCGGCCGTAGTAGCGATCACGAAGCGTCCGATTGGCAGCTTCAGGCTCGCGGCGCGGTCCACAGCCTCCTTGATCTCGGCGACAGTCAGTTCGGCCCTCGAATCGCGGAGATCGCACTTGACCGCCGCAAGTCGCGGGCGTCCGCTGATCTCGATCAGGGTAATCCCCTTCTGAGTGCGTTCCGGATCGCGGAAACGCTCGAGCTGGGGCAATTGCCAATGACGCCGCAGCAGCTTCAGACAGAGTCTTTCGAACTCGTCGGAGCTCCTGGGGAGCGGATAACCTGGAGCGAATTTAGCCATAGTGTAACATTTCCTAACATAGTGGCGAGTTCCAAGGAAGCCCCTCAAGCAAGCGGGCCCGCCGGCGTCACTTTCGGCGTGCAAAGGGCGCTGATAAGATGGCTCTTTTCGCCATGCTTAGTCTCGACAACCTCTCCAAGTCCTACGGGGGCCGCAAGATTCTCGACGGCGTCAGCTGGTCGATGGCCGACGACGGACGGATCGGGCTGGTCGGCCTCAACGGCGCGGGCAAATCGACGCTGCTGAAGATGGTGGCCGAAGCG
>JBGPNU010000090.1:0-10380 GCA_041487675.1 Binatus sp. (SeqCode) | reverse complement strand
GAGTGCACGGCGCGTTCGCGTTGATATGCGCGCTGTTCCACCGGGCGAAAACCGGCGAGGGACAATATATCGACATGAGCCAGTGGGAATGCGCGATGGACGTGCTGGCTGAGGGAATTCTCGAGTACACGATGAACGGGCGCGAGCCGGAGCGAGTTGGAAATCGCGATCCGCAGATGGCGCCGCATGGAATCTTCAAGTGCCTCGATCTGCCGGAGAAAGTGATGGACGTGACGATCGATCAGTGGGTGTCGATCGTATGCGCAGACGACGCGGAGTGGGGACGCCTCGCGCGCGCCATCGGCAAGCCGGAACTGGCCGGCGATGCGCGCTTCAAGACGCTCGCGTCGCGGAAGCAGAATGAAGACGCGCTGGAGGCGATAATCACCGAGTGGACTTCGCCCCGGCGCGTCGCCGACGTAGTCGCGGAGTTGCAGAACGCGGGCGTCGCCGCGGCGGCATGCGCGGACAGCAAGTACCTATCCGAGGATCCGCATCTGACGGAGCGCGATTACTTCGTGTATCGCGAGCATCCTGAGGTGGGTAAGCGGCAGCATTGCGGAATCCCATGGCGGATGAGTGCGACGCCGTGCGAGGTGAAAGCGGCGGCGCCGTTGCTCGGACAGCATACCGATGAGTTGCTGACGGGATTGCTCGGCTACAGCGCGGCAGAGGTCGAAGCGATGCGGGCGAAGGGCGCGCTCGACTAGAGGTTCAGAATCATAGTGCGCACGCTTAAAGTTTTGCTCGACGGTCTCGCGTTTCCCGAAGGGCCGCGATGGCATGACGGGAAGTTTTTTTTCTCCGACATGCATGCGCATCAGGTGCGGGCGGTCGATATGGCGGGCAAGTCGCAGCTCATCTGCGAAGTGCCGGCGCAGCCGTCGGGGCTTGGATGGTTGCCCGACGGACGAATGCTGGTCGTATCGATGACGGATCGAAGACTGCTGCGGCTCGATCGCGACGGGCTGAAGATGGTCGCCGATATGAGCAAGCTCGCGCCGTTTCATTGCAACGACATGGTTGTCGATGCGAAGGGGCGCGCATACGTGGGCAACTTCGGCTTCGATCTGCATGCGAACGAAAAGCCTCGTGGGACGGCGCTGGTGATGGTCGCGCCCGACGGCAGCGCGCGAATCGTCGCGGATGATCTGATGTTCCCCAACGGCATGGTCATAGCGCCGGACGGCAAAACCTTGATTGTTGCCGAGACGTTCGGGCGGCGGCTCACGGCCTTCGACGTAGCCGCAGACGGTTCGCTCAAGAATCGGCGAGTGTGGGCCGAGCTCGGCAAAAGCCTGCCGGACGGAATTTGCCTCGACGCGGAGAATGCAATCTGGGTCGCCTGTGCGACCGGCTCGGAAGTGATTCGCGTAAAGCAGGATGGTGAAGTGACGGAGCGAGTCAAAGTCGAGACTGACGCATTTGCATGCATGCTCGGCGGTCCCGATGGGCGCACGCTGTTTGTCGCGACCGCGGCGAACTCCGACCCTGAGAAATGCCGCGCGGATCGAACGGGGAGAATCGAGATCACGCAGGTGGAGGCGCCGCGCGCCGGGCTGCCCTGAGCGCACCGAGAACCCTCACCCCGGCGCTGACGCCGTTCCCTCTCCCGCAACTAAGCGGGCGAGGGTAATAAGGTACTTAAGATATATAGAGGGACTGGCGCGAGGATTCGCGCCGTGGCGTAATTATCTACGATGAGTGCGAACGGGAATGGAACGAGTTTTCTGGCGCGGCGCAAAAGGGTAATGGATGCGATCGCGCCGGGCGCAACCGCGATATTGCCGAGCGCGCCGGTAGCGATCCGCTCGGGCGACGTCGAGTTCATCTACCGGCAAGACAGCGATTTCTACTACCTGACTGGTTTTGCGGAGCCGGAATCGGTCGCGCTTCTTTCGCCGGGGCATCCCGACGGCGAGTTCGTCATGTTCGTTCGTCCGCGCGACAAGGAGCGCGAGACGTGGACGGGAAGGCGCGCCGGGGTTGAAGGCGCGATCGTCGAATACGGCGCGGACAAGGCTTACGTGATCGACGAGTTGGAAAAGATTTTGCCGCGCTACCTGGAAAAGAGCGATCGAGTCCATTATCCGCTCGGGCTGAACGAGAGGATGGATGAGCGGGTGCTGAAGCTGGTGCGATGGGCGCATAGTATGCGGCCGCGAATCGGGGTGGGACCGTCGTCGATAATCGATCCGCGCGACCTCATCCACGAGGCGCGGCTGAAAAAAGAACCCGCCGAGTTGGAATCGATGCGGCGCGCGATGGCGATCTCTGCCGAGGCGCACAAGCGCGCGATGATGAAGGCGCGCGGCGGGATGAAGGAATGGCAGATAGAGGCGGAGGTCGATTACGCGTTTCGCTCCAACGGCGCGACCTGTCCGAGCTATCCGTCGATCATCGCGTCCGGACCCAACGCTGCGACACTGCATTACATCAACAATGATCGTGAGATGCGCACGGGCGAGCTGCTGCTGATCGACGCGGGTGCGGAGTACGAGTTTTACGCAGCCGACATAACCCGGACCTCGCCGATCGGCACGCGCTTCACGCCATTACAACGCAGCATCTACGAAGTAGTTCTCGAAGCGCAGCGCCAGGCGATCGAAGTGATCAAGCCGGGCGTGCGTTTCGATGATCCGCACGAGACCGCATTGCGGGTGCTGGTCGATGGGATGCGGCAGCTCGGAATCATGCACGGCTCGGCCGCGGAAATAATCGAGTCGGGCGCGTACCGGCGATATTACATGCATCGCACCAGTCACTGGCTCGGGATGGACGTGCATGACGTGGGTCTTTACCGGGTCGATGGCGCGTCGCGAGTGCTGGAGCCGGGGATGGTGCTGACGGTGGAGCCCGGACTCTACATCGCTCCTGACGACGAAGATGTGCCGGAGAGTTTCCGCGGAATCGGAATCCGAATCGAGGACGACGTGCTGGTGACGGATGACGGACACGACGTGATGACCGCGGCGGCCCCGAAGTCGATCGCCGACGTCGAGGCGCTCACCGCCGCATAGCGATTCGGATACTCACAGGATCGAATGACAGCCGGCGCGCGTGGCGTCGCAATTCGACCAGCACTCGCCGATTTGGTTGGCGCAGTACCATTCGTCATTGCCATGTAGTTCGCAGGTCTGGTAGGTGCGCCTGCATTGGTACTGGCATTTGACTTGCGCGTAGTCGCATCGATTTGCGCATCCCGCATAAATTAGCGAAGCGAGCGCGGCCACGGTGAAGATCGCGATAGCGCTTATGGCGCGCATTCGATTCGGAGCCAAGCGCGGGCGCGCGTTACAATTCGATCGCGCTCGCGGCGCCGACGATGGTCTTGGTCGCGTCGGCCTTGTCGCACCAGACTTCGACTTCGGCGCGTGAACGCCTGCCTTCGGGACGGCGTTCGACGATCGAGCCCTTGGGGCCGGTGGTATCGTTACCCCAAACGACGTTGACCAGTCGAAGGTCCATCCTGCCGCCGTAGAGGAAGCCGAGACCGAAGCGATGCGTCATCATCTCCGCGACGAAGCAGACGGACATCATTCCTTGCACGACAATTTCCGGAAACCCCAACTCGACGGCCTTTTGCTTGTCGTTGTGATAGTTGCGCGCGGGTCCCGAGAACGCCATGCACATATCCTCGGTGATCGTGCGCATTGGAGAATCGATCGGCTCGCCGCTGCGCTCGCCTATTTTGAATGATCGCCTGGAATCTTTCTCGCGCGCGCGATCGACGACGAATCCCTGTTTGGCTTGATCGGGGAGAAGGAAACTCTGATGGGTCCGGCTGCGCGAGACGATCTGACCGCCCGCGTTGCCAACCAGGACTTCGTTCACAACGTATTCGCGATCGCGCTTGATGTAACGGTCGATGATGACGGAGCGGGTGGTGAGACGCTCGCCGACCATCACGGGCGCGAACAGGTCCCATTCCTGGCGCGCGTGAAGGTTGCCGTAGATATTCGGCAGATACCATTCGAGATTGCGGTAAACCGCGCTGTGGAGAATCAGCGCGGGAGCGACGGGTCCGCCGAGCGGAGACTTGTCGCGATACCATGGATTGTCGTCGCCGGTGCCGGCGATGTACGTCGCGACCAGATCGGGCGTGATGTCGTAGGTGATGCCGCCGAAATCGCGGCCCACGTAAACTTCCTTGCGATCGAAAATTTCGTTGCTCATTGTCGTGTCCTGCGCGCAGCTAGTTTTTCTGCTTGGTTTTGATCCGGTCGTTGAATTTGGCGGCGTCGATCACGGCGCGCCGATGGGTCCCGGAGCCGACTTGCTCGACGTCGTCGAAGGCGCGCACCGCAAACTCGAGGCGGCGGCCGTCGATCTTTGTCAGTTCCGCTTCCGCGCGCACGCGATGTCCTGGCGGAGTGGCCGCGGTGTGATTCACTTCGATTGACATGCCGACCGAGCTTTCGCCCGCGTCGAGAAACGGCCGGATGGCATCGATCGCGGCCTGCTCCATCATCGCGACCATCGTCGGCGTGGACAGAACAGCCGCCAGCGACGCGTCGAGATGGCTGGCGAGGTCGTCGGCCGCGACGGTCCTCGTGTCAGAACCCTTAGCTCCAACTGGAATTGGCTTCATCGACAGACTCCTGCGCGAGCTTCGTGGCTCAGCGCTTGAGACCCATTGCGTCGAGCTTCTTGACGACCCACTCAACGCGGTCGTTACCCCAGAACGGTTCGCCATCGACGACAAACGTAGGCACGCCGAAAACACCGTCGCGATCGCCGGTCGCGAATGCCTGGTTAAGTTCGCGCGGGCCGTCGTGAAGCGCAAAGCGTTTGAACCCGTCTGCGTCAAGGCCGATTTCCTTCATTACCGCGGCGAGCGCGGCGCCATCTTCGATGTCAAGTTCGCGCTTGAAGAAGCGTTCGAACACGCGGTCGGAGTAGGGGCGGAACAGGCCGTGCTGGTCGGCCCACAGACCTGACATCAGGGCCAATTTCGAGTCAAAGATTTTTTGCGGGCCGCGGATGATCATCCCGCGCGCGCTAGCGTGGCGGCGCGCGTCCAGGTAGAGGTAGCGCACTTTGCGCCATTCGCGCTCGGGGCGCTGGTCGAGGTCGCCGCCGAACGCGCCGCGGATGTTCAGTTCATGCGGGATGTAATGCAGGCGGACGCGATGCGATTCCATCAGCGCGTACGCGGGCGCCATCGCAAGATACGTGAACGGACTTTTGTAATCGTAGTAAAGCTTGATGGTCAGGAGAGTTTCGGCCATGCGATCACCGTCGTGCTGGATTTAGCATTAAGCCAGCGCGACACCAACCAGAAGAGCGCCGTCACGCGACACTCTACTCGGTACCGGCGTTGCGTTTGAGGTACTCGAGGATTGCGTCGCGCTCGTCGGATGTGAGCGGCGGCATCCCGGCCCCGTGAATCTTCACTTCCATCATCGTGACCTGCGTGTCCCACATCGCCGCGGTCATCTCGTGCGGATTGTATGGCGCGTGGCAATTGCCGCATCGATTCACATAGACCTGCGCGCCCGGGCTGGTCGAATCAGGCAGCGACGGAGGTTTGCATCCCGCAACGAGAACGAAGAGAGACGTCGCGGCGAGCGCAACCCTCGCGAACTTCGAGGGCGATGCGGATTTTCTAGGTCGGCGAGATGCGCGCATCGGGGAAGCGGAGCGCAAGCTGGTGGCGGATGGATCCCATAAGCGCGCGGCGGTCATTTTCGTCAAGCGATACCTTTCGTTCGGCTTCGGGACGCAGCCAAATCGGCACGCGCCGGAGTTCGTCACTTTCGTAGCGCGGGATCAGATGCCAATGCACGTGCGGCTCCCCGTTGCCGAGACATTCGTAGTTCATTTTCCACGGCTTCACGACCGCGGCGATCGCCTCCGCGGAGAGCCGCATCTCGTCGAACAGCGCGCGAGCCGCGTCGGCGGGCATCAGGTAGAGTTCGGTCGCGTGGATCTTCGCCAGCAACACGCAGTAGCCGCGATAGAACTGCTGATCGCCGAGTATCACGTAGCATGCGTTCAGCTCGGCTATGAAATCGCGGAAGTTGCGGGCCTTGATCCGATCGATCACCGCGCAGATGCCGCAACCGGATGTCGCCTTGTTATCCGGAGCGGGAGTCATGACACACCGGCTGCGGAGTCTTCGGATGGCACCATCACGAGCTTGATGCTTGCCTGACCGAGCATCTCGGCGAGCGTACTCAGCTTGTACTCGCTCGCGTAGTACACGGTGCGCACGCCAGTGTTGATCAACACCTTCAGACAATGGATGCAGGGCGTGTGAGTGACGTAGATGTCGGCGTCGCGGATTGCCGCGCCGTTGCGTGCGGCCTGGGAAATCGCGTTTATCTCGGCGTGGATGGTCCGGTAGCAATTTTGCTCGAGATCACCGTCGGGCGTGCGCGATTCGTAGATGAGGCATCCGACCTCGGTGCAATGCGGCAATCCCGCGGGCGAGCCATTGTAGCCGGTCGCGAGGATGCTGCGGTCGCGCACAATTACCGCGCCGACTTTGGCCCGCAAGCAGGTCGAGCGCTCGGCGACTTCGCGCGTGATGGTCATGAAGTATTGGTGCCAGCTCGGACGCCCGGTATTCATGCCAGATCTCGGTTGCTTCGCGCGCTCATTTCCATTTGTTCTGGCACCTGCCACCCCGCATTGAAGTTGCGCCGTTCAGATCCGAACGCCGGACAAATGACGAAGCATCCGGTCATAGTGCGGCGCGTGATGAATGATTTCCTGGGTGTGCTCGTCCCGATTCTGTCGCATCCCTGGTTCGGGCTGCACGAATGCAAGCGGCACCGGACTGAACGTGACGATGAACAGCGCCACGGTCAGCCACGCGGCCAGAGCGCGGCGCGGGTTGAGCGGAGTATCGCGATCGACGGTGGATGGATGCCCGAGTCCGAGCGCAATCGACAGCACCGCCCACAGCAGCCATCCCCACCAAAGTTCGCGTCCGAGAGCGAGCGGCACGACCACCATCAGCACGCATGATATGACGAACAGAGTGGAAATGGTGCGATGGCGGCGCGGGAACAGCGCGTAAATCACGTGGCCGCCGTCGAGCTGGCCGACCGGCAGCAAGTTCAGCGACGTGACGAACAGCCCGATCCATCCCGCGAATGCAAGCGGATGCAGATTCACGTTGACCATCGAAGGATCCACGCCGAGGGTCAGACGTGAGAGAGCGAGGAAGAGGAGCGAGTTGCCAAGCTCAAGGCCGCCGGCGGACTTGTCGAGCGGGGTGACGTCGGAAAGCCATAGTCCGACGATCACCGCGGGAATGGCGAGAAGCACGCCGGCCCACGGACCGGCGGCGCCGATGTCGAACATCACGCGGCGCGTGCGCGGCATCGCTTTCATGCGAATGAAAGCTCCAAAGGTTCCGAGGATGAAGAGCGACGGCGGGGCCGGAATGAAGTAGGGCAGCGAAGCCGGCACGCCGTGGTAGCGCGAGGTCAGGTAATGGCCCATCTCATGCGCGAACAAAATCGCCATCAGCGGAAGCGAGAAGGAAAGTCCCGAGCGCAGCGCCGTGGCGGCGAGGAACGGGTGCAAGATCGATACTTCTTCGCCATTCATGTACGCGCCGGCGATCGTGGTCGTGAGCATCGTGAACAGGAACAGGGCGACGTTCAGCGCCGGAATTCGCGGGCGCTCGAGCGCCAACTCGGCTTGCGCTGGCCGAGCCGCATAGCGCGGAATATCGGTCAGAACGGTGGGAGCATCCTTATGCGCGGCGATTTCATCCATCATCTTGGTCCGACTACTGATACCGATGAACCGGGTCCTGCGCCGAAGTGTGCCGCGGCGTTTCCATCGCGAATCGCGACTTCGAGCAGGCCAAAGCTACCGAATGTTGCGAGAGGAGCACCTTTGGGCAGAGCAGCATAAGCGTCAACTATTCGAATCGCGGCCGTGCCACGTTTGATCCTAACCGAAAGCGATTTGCCGCGAAAGCAAGCATTGAACCGAGTGGCTTGGTCGCGGTCGATGTTGGTTACCAGATTGCCGAAGCCGTCCACATAGATCACTTCGCCGCGAAGCTCGCGCGACGATTGCACCGGCCGCGGCAGCTCGAGTTGCTCGACGAATCGGAGCGAAGGGCCGAGCGACGCGATTGGCGTCCCGCGCGAAAGATATGCGGCGGCCGGCGCAAAGATGTCGCGGCCATGGAAGGTTGCACTCACGTTGGTAAGACGATGGCGGGTCGAAGTCAGTTTCACGATTCGCTTGATACCCGCCTCGGATGCGGCGAGCCAAAGAACGCCGTTGTCGGGTCCGACAAAGCGGGCGCCGGCGCGAGTGTCTATCGCTATCGGCGCGCGCGCCGTGCCGACTCCGGGATCGACGATCGCGAGGAAAATCGTACGGGGCGGGAAATAGCGCCAACTCGCGCGCAAAACGATTGCGCCGGCGACGATCGAATAGGCCGGGATGCCGTGCGTGATGTCGATCACCTGAGTGTCGGGGGCGATCGATGCGATCACGCCCTTCATCGCGCCGACATAATGGTCGCGATAGCCGAAGTCGGTTATGATTGCGAGCGGGAAACGGCTTCGTGCGGGCGGCGGCATCACGGTAGTAAACCGCGAAACGCGTCCCTCATGCAATTTCTCGAATTGAAGCTCAATCGCACAGACAAATGAGACGCAACTTCCCGCTCGGCGGCTGGCAAACCCGGACCGCGATACTATTCTGCGTCGCGCTCGTGTTGGGTTCGGTACTGCGATTTTTTCGGCTCGGCTCGCGCGAGCTCTCGATCGACGAGTCGCTGTCGTGGTTCGCGGCCGCTGCTCCAAGCGCGACTGACCTGATCCGTATCCAGCACGGAGTAGATTCGGGAAAGCTGGCGGTCCACGAACTCGCACTTCGCGGGTGGATGCACATGTTCGGTGAGAGCGAAGCGGCGATAAGAGCGATGTCGGCGCTGATCGGATCGCTCTCGATTGTGCTGGTGTTCATCCTGGCCCTGGAAATTCTCTCGGCGGTGTCGAGCACGGAAACCGAGGATCGTCGGCGAGGCAGTATCTACCTCATCGCGGCGTTGTCGGCGCTGCTGTTTGCGGTCGGACTCCCCGCAGTCGAAATAGCCCGCCAGGCGCGAATGTATTCGATGATGCAAGCGTGGATACTCGCGCAAGTCATCTTCATCCTCCGCGCGAGGCGAATCGGCGGACTCGCAAATTACGCGGGACTATCCATCTTTACCGCGATCGCGGTTGCCACCAACTTTGCCGCCTTGCTGGTGCTCGGGTCGGAAGGACTGTGGCTGATTTATCTTTTCGTTCGCGAGGCGCGAATTGCTCAGCCGGTCCGGAGCGGGACGGCATGGCGGTTGGGCGCCGCGATATTAGTCGCGATGGTATTGCTGTTGCCCTTTGTCGCCGGCTTCGAAAACGGAGCGGTTGGCCTCGAGCGCGGCGATTTCAACTGGATCCGGCCTCCGGGCCGATGGGAGCCGTTCGCCACTTTCGAGAGCGGACTCGGCAGTTGGCCGTTTCCGTTGTTTCTGTTGTTCGCGATTATCGGCGGCGTCCGGATGTGGCGAACGCATCGCGATGAAGCTGTCCTGGCGCTTGCCTGGCTCTTGATCCCGCCGATCGCACTGTTCGCGGGCTCATACTTGTTCACTCCGATGCTCGTGACGCGATATTTAATTTCATCTTTCGTTCCGGTGTTCATACTCACTGCAATAGGCATTCAATCGATACCTTCGGAAAATTATCGAGCGCTTGCGTTAATTGCGATAGTTAGTCTCTCTGTACTTCGAGTCTCATCGGAGCTGAGGCCCGGCGACGACCGATGGCGCCGCGCGTGCGAGTTGGCTCTGGCTCACGACGGTGCTCAGCGCCGGGTCGGCGCCTGTCACGATTACTACCTGGTTAGCTATTACATTGGGGCGCCGCGGCGCGATGACGTACAAGTGGTTCGCATTCCTTCGCACCGAGCGGATCGCGAGGACCCAGACGTAGTAGTAGCTTCGCCAACCGTCGCCGCTGCACAGATTGCGGAACTCCGACGGGAGTATCCCGAAGTCGCGGCAGTCAAAAATATCCTTGTAATGTGGCGAGCGCAGACGCCGAAGCCGATCGCGCCAAATAGCTAGTCGCGCGGCGGCACCGAGATGTACCGATTGCCGCGCTCATAAAACCGCCATCGCTTAGACGCCCAATGACCGGCGTAATCGACGTTGACGCGCATCGAGCGACCGATGCGCCCGACCGGGAGTGCGCAAGTCTCGAGGTAGAGCTGACTACCGCAAAGATTCTTTCCATAGTCGGAACCGGTGATAGCCAGAGCATCCGCCAGCTTGCCGGGACCATTAGTCAGTTCGCGGGAATCGGCAGGCTTGCGGCGCCGGCGCGCCATTAACTCCATTCCTCGAATCGGTTCGAT
>JBGPNU010000089.1:0-10550 GCA_041487675.1 Binatus sp. (SeqCode) | reverse complement strand
GGCGGCGACGTGAATGGCCACATGTACTGGGCGACCGCGGCAATAACGCTGGTGGCGCTCGGCAACTTTATCGCGGTGGCGCATTTGGCGCGTTCGGAGCGGATGATCCAGGAATTGCGCGCGCTCTGCGAAAAGAACGGCATCGAGTACGGTGAAGATTGAGCTATACTTGGATTGACCTATAATTAATCGGTACAACGCCGCGCGCGGCGACTGCCGCGGAGGTGAGCTGATGACGCAAATTGAAGCCGCCCGCAAGGGAATAGTTACCCGCCAGATGACCGAAGTGGCCGAGGACGAGGGCCTCGCCGCCGAGGATATTCGCGCGCTGGTCGCCACCGGCGAGGTGGTGATCCCGCACAACATCCATCACGAATTCCGGGCGATTGGAATCGGCAAGGGCCTGCGCACCAAGGTCAACGCCAACATCGGCGCGTCGAACTTCCATCAGCTGATCGACGAGGAAGTGGAGAAGCTGTACACGGCGGTTCGCTACGGCGCCGACTCGGTGATGGATCTCTCGACCGGCACCGATCTCGACAAGATTCGCATGGAGATTCTGTCGCGATGCCCGGTGATTCTCGGCACTGTGCCGATTTACCAGCTTGGCTCCGAGCGTTCGATCATGGAGATGGAGGTCGAGTTCTTTCTCGACGTTATCGAGCGGCAGGCGCGCCAGGGCGTCGATTACATGACGCTGCATTGCGGAGTGACGCGCGAGAGCGTGAAGCGGCTGCGCGGGCATCAGCGGATCGAAGGGATCGTGTCGCGCGGCGGCGCGATGCTCGCGGCGTGGATCGAGCGCACCGGCAACGAGAATCCGCTCTACGAGCACTTTGACGAAGTATGCGCCGTGCTTCGCGAGCATGATGTGACGATCTCGCTCGGCGACGGGCTCCGGCCGGGCGCCACCGGCGACGCGACCGATCGCGGGCAACTCGCGGAACTGCTGATCCTCGGCGAGCTGACGGAACGCGCGCGCACACTGGGCGTCCAGGTCATGATTGAAGGGCCGGGACACGTTCCGCTCGATCAAATAGAAGCCAACGTGCAGCTCGAGAAGCGGGTATGCGCGGGCGCGCCGTTCTATGTGCTCGGACCGCTTACCTGCGACGTCGCACCGGGCTACGACCACATCACGGGAGCGATTGGCGGCGCCATCGCGTCGGCTGCGGGCACGGATTTTCTCTGCTACGTGACGCCGGCCGAGCATCTGAGGCTCCCCGATATTGACGACGTGCGCGAGGGCGTAATCGCGACGCGCATCGCGGCGCATTCGGGCGATCTCGTAAAGGGCGTGCGCGGCGCGAAACTCTGGAACGACCAGATGTCGCGGTTCCGCAAGGCGCTCAACTGGGAAGGGATGTACGCGATGGCGATGGACCCCGACAAGGCACGCCGCTACAAGGAAGAAAGCGAGGCGGCGGGCTCCAACGTCTGCACGATGTGCGGTTCGCTGTGCTCGATCAATATCGACAACGCGGCGCTCAAGTTCACCCGCAAACGCTCGCTCGCCGAGGCCCCAGCTCATGCCGCCGGCTGAAGGCAACAGTATCCCGGACTACTCGACGGCGCTCGAACTCGCGCTGCCCGACAGCCGCGGCGAGTCGCGCCGAATTGCGGATTTTCGCGGCCGCAACCTGATCGTTTATTTCTACCCGATGGACGATACGCCCGGATGCACCGTTGAGGCCAAGGAGTTCCGCGACAGTTTCGAGCAATTCGAGGCTCTGGAATGCGTCGTCGTCGGCGTGAGCACGGATTCGGCCGAGCGTCATCGCGCATTCGCGGAAAAGCACGCCTTCCCATTCATCCTGCTTGCCGACGAAGGCGGCAAACTCGCAACCGCGTTCGGCGTGCTCAAGGGCAAATACGCCGCGCGCTCGACCTTCGTCTTCGACCACGATCTGCGGCTCCGCCGCGCGTTCCACGACGTGACGCCGCGCGGACATGCGGCTCAAGTGCTCGATTTCGTGCGAACCCTGGTCGAATCGCATCGCATGATCGGCGGCTAGATCGCTGAAATCGCGCCGGGTGGCGTGACTCGCCGGCGTGGTTATAGTTGTATATTGAAACTGAACCCGCCCGCGGGCGGGACGGATAAAATTTATGGCAAAGACTTCGAAGAACATCCTCGACGAAGCGCGCTCGACGATTAAGCAGATCGATATCGACGAAGCGCGCCGCATGATCGAGAAGCCGGGAACGGTGCTGGTCGACGTGCGCGAGGCCGACGAGTGGCGGCAAGGCCACATCGCGCAGGCGGTCGCGATTCCGCGCGGTTTCCTGGAGCTCAGAATCGAAGAGAAGATTCCCGATCGCAAGACCCCGGTGATTCTGCAATGCGCCTCGGGCACGCGTTCGCTGCTCGCAGCGCGCTCCCTGCGCGAGTTGGGTTATGAGAACGTGTACAGCCTGACCGGCGGTTTCAACGCATGGAAGGATCGCGGACTGCCGTGGGTTGCGGATCGCGCGTTCAGCGCCGACGAGCTGAACCGCTACTCGCGTCATTTCGTGATTCCCGAGGTCGGCGAGAAGGGACAGGCCAGGCTGCTCGACGCGAAGGTGCTGCTGCTCGGCGCGGGCGCGCTCGGCTCGCCGTCGGCACTTTATCTGGCGGCGGCGGGAGTCGGCACTATTGGGCTGGTGGATTTCGACGTGGTCGATCTCTCTAACCTGCAGCGGCAGATAATCCACACCTCCGAGCGGGTCGGAATGCTGAAGACCGAATCGGCCCAGAAACAGATCAACGCGCTGAATCCGGGCGTCAAGGTGATTCGTCACGACGTGCGTCTCACCTCGGAAAACGTGATGGACGTGATCAAGGATTACGATGTCATCGTGAATTGCGGCGACAATTTCCCGACTCGCTACCTGATCAGCGACGCGTGCGTATTCGCGAAGAAACCGCTGGTGGACGGCGCGATTTACCGATTCGAGGGCAACGCCACGGTCTTCTACCCGAGTAAGGGCGGGCCGTGCTACCGATGCCTGTATCCCGAGCCGGCGCCGCCGGACATGGCGCCATCGTGCGCGGAGGCCGGCGTGCTGGGCGCGGTTCCGGGACTAATCGGATCGATCGAGGCGCTCGAGGCGATAAAGCTGATCATTGGCGCGGGAACGCCGCTGATTGGCAAGATGGTTTACTTCGACACCCTGTCGGACAAGGACTACGTGCGGATTCTGAAAATCCGCAAGGATCCGAACTGCCCCGTCTGCAGCGAGCATCCGACCCAGACTACGCTCATCGATTACGAAGCCTTCTGCGGTCTGGGAGCAACCGGCAACGGCAGTGCGCATCCGGAGCCAACCGCGCATCCGGCAGCGGGAGCGTCAGCGCGGTAGCACGCTCTAGTCTCGGTAGCCTGAAATCTGGTTTGATGGCGGCGGACGATTGATGCGTCCGCCGCCGATTTTTTTTGGGCGCGCGAATTTCGTTGCCGAGAGGTTATCTCGATGGCGCTGGGACCGTTTCATGTCGCGGAAAAACTTAAGTCCAGAGATGGCATGAGCGGAATCGCGCTCTTTATGCGCCATGGCGAAACGGCATGGAATCGCGAAGGCCGGGTCATGGGCGGCAATCCAATAGAACTCGACGTGCATGGACGCGCACAGGTCGAAGCCGCGATCCCATTCGCGCGCCTGTTAAGGCCGGAGTTGATCGTCACCAGTCCGCTGATTCGCGCGCGCCAATCGGCCGAAATAATCGCGGCCGGTCTTGGCGGCGTTGCGGTAATCGAAGAGGCGCAACTCTCTGAAGTTCAATATGGGCGATGGGAAGGGATGGTGTTCGACGACCTGATCGAGGATCAGGATTACGCCCGCTACCGGGAAGACCCGCTCAAGTCGCCGACGCCGGGCGGCGAGACGATAGGCCAGGTGCAATCGCGGGGTATCGAGGCCGTACGCCGCGCGATCGCGGCCAATGCCGGCCATAGGATTCTGTTCGTCTCGCACGGCGACATCATCCGCACCGTTCTGTGCAAATTGATGGGCCTGGAACTGGAACACTTCCGGCGCATCCGGATCGACAACGCGACCTTCTCGGGTGTCCAGCTGATAGGTGATTTCGCCGAGGTGAAATTCCTGAACCTGTTGCCCGATCCCGGCCGCGCATTCATAGCGCCGTTCAAATCGACCAAGCGCTCATCGCCCTGACCCGCGCGCGAGGGCGAAGTCGTCCGCACGCTAGCTGAGCCACGGAATTGTCCTCGGCCCGAATGTCTGCTAACTCATGGTCGCATGACTCGACGTCACGCCGTTCTCGCATTAGTCGGGTGGTATATGGTGGTACCGCCAATGCTTTTGCTCGTTTGCGCATCGGGTTGTTTCCCGATGCATTCAACCACCACAGTCAACGGAACCGTCTGCACCTCGAACGGTTGGGCGACCCCCGTTGGAGCATCGATGAAGTCTCAATGTGTATCTCCAGATGGCAAGCCAATTACCAATTCTGAAGTGCACTCTGGGATCCTGTGATTAGGAACTTACGTTTGCCCCAACTGACTAGTCGGCGGCTAAGCCGAGCTGTTCCGCGAAGGCCTATGGGGCGAATTTGCCGCTCCCTTCGACGCCGATTTGCGGAACCGCGCCTCGTCTGATCAACTCATCTCTGAGAGCTTCTATTTCTGAATCGCTGATTTGTTGCAGCGATCCATGATAGATCGCTGAGAAAATCGGTTGTTCGTAGCCGCTCATCGAGCCGAGCCCGGTCTGCGAAAACACCTGATCTGACTCGATGCAATCCATTACTCTGGAATTCTTGAGCAAGATACTTTCCTTCTGTACCACTGTCCGCGTTTCGGACCCCTCAGAGGCCAGATGTTCCCACCGAATTTCGATCTTTGTGGGGCTCAGGACTTTCGCTCTTGCGCTTACAATACGAGAGCCGTTTTCGCCCCAAACAAATGTCTCGACGTAGACCGTCCCATCGCTGTGCTGCCCGAAAGTGAAACTCTGCGGAGAGGACTCCCTCGCTCCGAAATTGCCGTTGGTTGATAATAGATACAAGTGGCCTCCCCATTTCCCGACAAACTGCGGAACCGCCCGAGGGAGTTCGAGTTCGTTTTGTTCCACTCGACTTTCCGGCTGACCTGCCGGAGGAGCGGGAGGCAAATTCAAGGGACGAGTGTTTTGACGAGGTATTATCGGCTGCGGCGCTTGCGCCCAGACGCTCCCAGGAAGAGCGACAAATACAAATATGAAAGCGATACGAAACGTAATCACCAGTTTTCGAAATTCGTGTCCAAGTCGGCATTTGGATTGTGGACCGGATTCGCAGTCGGAGCAGCCGCAGGCGGTTTAGCTGCATTTGATGATGAACTCGTATTTTGAGGTTCTGGGGGTGGAGGTGGTGCGTGAGCTGCAGGCACGTCGGGCGAGTTCGTGATCTTCTGAACAACTGCCGGTTGCGACGCAGCTCCGTCACTGGGCCAAGGAGCCGTCAAGGTCTGCGACTCGTGTCGCTCCTCATTTAGCAATGTCATTTGCACAGATTGATAACTTCCTTTCGGGAAAAACACATATCCGTTGGCCGAAAAGTTTGGATTTAGTTCTGAGGATTGTAGCGCCAACGAGGTTATCTGCGTCTGGGCATCCTGCTGTGCAGCTACCTGGCCCTGGACACCGCCCAACACTCCTGCCTCAGCCGCGCCCACTCCGCCTCCCATTGCTGCGCCGTAGACAGCGCCTGCACCGGGCTCACCAACTAACGCTCCCGCAACAACGCCAATGGCAGCGCCGATCACCGCGCCCGCGACTAAGCCAACGGCGGCGTTTTTCGCCGCGCCGGTCAGTCCGGCCTTTAGAGCGTCTGCGTCGCCGGCCTCTTGAATCGCTTCGGCTGGAGTTACCGGCAGGATCCTTTGGCCTTGTTCATCGATAGCGAATACCTGGTTCGGGACAAGTAGGTACGGCTCGTCGGTTCCGTTAGCCGCCGATATGTCCACTGGAACGATCTCGCCGATCGTTTTGCCAGGCTTGACCTGCATTGAGATCTCGCCCTTATTGGGCTGCAGGGCCACGCGAGGTGTGATATCGATGGGACGCGCTCGTGTCGCACAGCCTGCAAGTGCAACGCTCAAGATCGTTAAGACTGCCCGAGCGAGCAATCCTCTACCGTGATGTTTTGTCAAGCGTCCTCCACCGCGGGGTGAGACGCGCGGTTAAGGCCGGAGCATGCTCTTTGGGCACGGATGTTGCAATCGCGTAGTCAAAAAGTCAGCACTACGGGATTTCTTGAACAGGAGGAGCGAGGGAGGACGCTGCCGGGTGACGGTCTTTATGGCTCGTTCGTATGGAAAGGAGCTGTCGCCACCGTCACGGCTACCCGAACCACAGAAATAGTTGTGTTACGGTGCGCCGGGATCGTAAGCGGCAGACGCCGATCGCGCGCCGACTTCGATACCCTTGCGGACGCGGATGTCCGCGCCCGATTTGCCGGGAACCTCGACGTGCAAGCTGCGGTATCCTCCGGCGCCGGGGTCGGGTGCGAGAAATCCAATCGTGTATTGCTCGCGCAGCTCGAGGCTGATGTTCTCGCATGCGCGCCGCAGCGCCTCACCGTCGCCGGCTTGGCGGATGATGTAAGTCTTGGCGCCGGTTTCGGTGGAGAGCGCATGCAGGGTCTCGGAATCAACCCGCTCGCTCTCATCGCCGCCCACAATGAACGGCCCAATCGCGACACTAAGGCCGCCACCGGATGCGTTGGGATCGCCAATTCCGATCGAGTACACCAGCACGCCCATCCGGCGCGCCTGCGCGACCACCTGATTCACAGTGGCGGCGCTGGTATTGTCCATCCCGTCCGTCACGACGAGCAGCGCTTTTTTATCATAGCGGCCGCGCTGCACCATATTCAGGCCTTGCATGATCACGTCGAACAGAGCGGTCTGTCCGTAGGCGTGCAGCAGCGCGAGCCGGCGCATGACCAGGTCATGGTTCATCGTGAACGGCTGGAGCAAAAATGGATGACTCGAAAATGCGAACAGAAACACGTCGTCCCGATCGTTCAGGTCGCGCAGGAACTGAGCGATCGCGGCGCGCGCCTGTTGGATCTTGGGCTCCATGCTTCCGGACGTATCCACAAGTATTCCGACTGAGACTGGAGTGTTCAGATCCTGGCGAAAAAACTCGATCGGGCGCTGCTGCCCGTCCATAAAAAGCTTGAAATCGCCTTTCTCCAGCCCGGTGACGTACGTCCCGCGCGGATCGGTCACGGTCACGGTGACTTGCTCGTAGCCGGGCTGCTGGCGCAATTCACGCGTCGGCAGCACCAGTTCCTGGCTGCCCTGCGGAACTGTTGGCGGGATCTTAAGCCGATCGCCACCCTGCGATGCGGGCATCGAGGGCAGCTCGAGCGTCGAGGTTGTTTTGCCCTGGCTGCCCGGCATCACCATCGGCGGCGGTAGCGGTCTCGTCGAGGAGCCCTGCTGTGCGCCCGCCGGCACGACGTTCGCGATCAGCATCGCGAGAGTAAGCACGAAAGCGGTAAGCAGCGAGATTTTTGGTTGTTTGCCGCCGGGAGTTGTGGCCATCACGATCCGAATCCTGCGCCGACTCGATGCGCGCTCAGATCTAATGATCCTATTTGCTCGTGCTTTGGGCAAGCCGGTCATTTTAATCGAGTGATTTATTTGATCGAGCGATCGGTTTTCCCGATCTCCTCTCACTAGTTGGACGAATTCGCGCCGGCGATGTTTCAGGCGGGCGAATCTAAACGAGCGTTAAGAAGTTCGCGGCGAAAACGCCGCCATTTGAGTCGGCAATTCGCGAAGCTTAGGATGGGCTCGGATTGAACGCATGAGCGAGCCGCCAAAAAATAACCACGCGCAGTCTCCGGAAATCGCATCACCCACCGTGCTGGTCATGGATGGTGCCGGGATGGTCATCGAGTGGACGCGCGATGCGGAAGCGATTTTCGGATGGCCGCGCGCAGACGCTATCGGCAAAAGGCTCTCGGCATTGATCATCCCCGAGCGCCATCGCGCCGCGCATGAAGCCGGTCTGAGGCGCTTTCTCGCCGGGGGTCCGGGCGCGCTACTGGACCGGACGCTCGAGATTATCGCGATCGATCATGCCGGCCGCGAATTCAATGTCGAAATCCGCATCACAGCCGAGAAGTCTGACAACGGATACCGGTTTGCAACCGCGGCGCGCCGCGTGGAATGAATCGCCTTAAACGTTCGTTCAAGGCCGTCGTCGTTTCTTGTTTCGGGTTCCGATTTTGTCGTAACTTCATAGTTCTGCCGCTTGGCCTTACGCGACAGTCCTTAAGCCCCGGTCCAATCAAGGAGAGATGATGAAGTTCGGAATTTTCATGGCCCCCTTTCATCGCGTCGGCGAAAACCCGACGCTCTGTTTCGAGCGCGACCTGCAACTAATCGAATGGCTCGACGAGCTCGGCTACGAAGAAGCCTTCATCGGCGAGCATCATTCGTCGGGATGGGAAATAATCTCGTCGCCGGAAATATTCATGGCGGTCGCGGCGACGCGCACCAAAAGAATCAAGCTCGGCTCGGGCGTCGTCAGCATCCCGTATCATCACCCCTTCAACGTCGCGAACCGCTTCAGCCTGCTCGACCATCTGACCCATGGCCGCGTGATGCTCGGATGCGGTCCCGGAGCGCTGGCCGCGGACGCGTACATGCTCGGGATAGAATCGACCACGCAGCGCAAGCGGATGGTCGAGGGCGTGAACGCGATCATTCGCCTGTTCACCGAAGAGGGCAAGATTTCGATCGACGGCTCGTACTTCAAGCTGGTCGATGCTCACCTGCAGGTAAAGCCGTTTCAGCAGCCGCATTTGCCGATATTCGTCGCGAGCACGATCTCGCCGTCGGGGATGGTCGCGGCGGGACAGCTCGGATGCGGGGTGCTGTCAGTCGCGTCGTACGCGCCCGGGGGTCTCAATGATCTGATGAAACGCTGGGCGATGGCCGAAGAGACAGCGGCCGAGAACCACAAAACGGTCGATCGCAAGAACTGGCGGCTGGTGTTTCCGATTCACCTCGCGGACACGCGCCAGGATGCTATGGATGACATCCGCGACGGCGCCAACTCGTGGATCCACGACTACTTTATCGACACGCTCGGCACGCGGCTCCAGTTTGAGGAGTATCCGAATCAGCCGGTCGAAGAAATGACGATCGATCGGATGAACGGGCGCGGCGGCATAATCGTCGGGACGCCCGACGATGCGATCGCGCGGATCAAGGAACTGAATCAAGCGACCGGCGGCTTTGGCGGCGTGCTCGGACTCGCTCACGAATGGACCACTCGCGAAAAAACGCTCCGCTCGTATGAGCTGTTCGCGCGTTACGTCGCGCCGCAATTCCAGGGTCCGGTTGCGCATCAGGTCAAATTCTCCAACGATTGGGCGCGCGAGAATCGCGACCTGATGTTTGGCAAGGCGGTGGCGGGAATCCTGACCGCGATGCAGGACTATGCGCAGCACAAAGTCGAGAAGGGCGAGCCGGTGCCCGAGATGATAACCCAGCCGCTGACCCGCATCCGTCCCTAGCAGGGTGTTGAAAAACATGGATAGTCCGCGTCTTCGGTACTACTCAGGCTGTAGCCAGCATTGAGGGAGCATATTGATGGACGCTCACGGCGAAATCTGTCGCACGATCGACAACTACCGCGACAAGGTAGTCGCGATCAGTCATGAGATACACGAGCATCCCGAGCTCAAATTCGAGGAGCATTTCGCCGCCGATTTACTGACTCGCGCGGCCAGGGAACTGGGTCTCGAGGTCGAGCGCGGGGTCGGCGGGCTCGAGACCGCGTTTCGTGCGGAGTTCGGCAGTGCGGGGCCCACGGTCGCAATCCTGGCGGAATACGACGCGCTGCCCAACGGCCATTCATGCGGACACAATCTAATCGCGGGCGCCGCGCTCAGCGCCGTCGCCGGTTTGAAAAGCATCGCGGGTAAACTGCCCGGGCGGATTATTTTTCTCGGCACCCCGGCCGAGGAAGGCGGCGGCGGAAAAATTATTCTGATCGACAAGGGCGCGCTCTCCGGCGTGGACGCCGCCATGATGGCGCATCCGACCGACATGGAATATTGCACGATGCCCGCGCTGGCTACGCAGCATATCAAGCTCAAGTTTCGCGGCCGCGCCGCGCACGCCGCGCTCGCGCCCTGGGACGGATCGAGCGCGCTTGCTGCGGTGATTCAGACTTTCCAGAGCGTCGATGCGATGCGGCTGCATCTGCGCGACGGCTCGCGCATCCACGGCATCATCACCGACGGCGGTCAGGCGGTGAATATCATCCCGGAGAAAACCGAATGCTTGTTTCTAGCTCGCGGGAAGACCAGCCGCTACACGCAACAGATTGGCGCAAGGATCATCCGGTGCGCCGAGGCCGCCGCGATGGCGACCGGCACCAGCGTCGAGCCGACTATCGAGGGCGGTTACAAGAACCTGATCAACAACTTGAGCATGGCGCACCGCTACGCCGCACATAGCGAGGCACTCGGCGCCAAAACTCCCGAGGCGCCGGATGATATCCCCACCGGCAGCACCGACATGGGCGACGTGAGTCACGTG
>JBGPNU010000088.1:0-10600 GCA_041487675.1 Binatus sp. (SeqCode) | reverse complement strand
GACGTCGCGATGGAGAGCGCGGGCGTCACGCTGGTCAAGGGCGATCTGCGCGGCATCGCGAAGGCGCGGCGCCTCAGCCGCGCGACGATGAGTAACATCCGGCAGAATCTTTTCTTCGCGTTTTTCTACAACGTGCTTGGGATACCGATCGCCGCGGGCGTTCTATACCCCGTATTCGGCCTGCTGCTGAGTCCAATAATCGCGAGCGCCGCGATGAGTCTGAGCTCCGTGTCAGTAATCACCAATGCACTCAGGCTGAGAAAGGTGAGTCTCTGACCAAAGATACTCAAAGGAGAGCTTCGTGGATCTCAAAAATATTATCTTCGCAAAAGCCGCGATCGCCACGCTCACTGTGAATCGGCCGACCGCGCTGAACGCGCTCAACCGCGAGGTTCTCGAGGAAATGGCGCGCGTCATTCGCGAAGTTCGCCATGACCCCACGATCCGTGTGCTGATCGTCACGGGCGCCGGAGATCGCGCATTTGTCGCCGGCGCGGACATCGCCGCAATGTCGAAAATGTCAGCCGCCGCCGGTCTCGACTTCTCGCGGCTGGGACATCGCGTGATGGAAAGTTTCGAGGACCTGCCGATTCCCGTCATCGCGGCGGTAAACGGATTCGCGCTCGGCGGCGGACTCGAGCTGGCGCTCGCCTGCGATCTGATCATCGCAAGCGACAAAGCGCGCTTTGGGCAGCCGGAGATCAATCTCGGACTCATCCCGGGCTTCGGCGGGACTCAGCGCCTGCCGCATCGTATCGGTCACAACAAAGCGCGCGAACTGATCATGACCGGTGAGATGTTCGACGCAAAGACCGCGCTTGATTGGGGCCTCGCCAACCAGGTCGTGGCGCCCGGGGAATTGATCGCTACCGCGCGAAAGCTGGCGGAGAAACTCGCGGGCAAATCCGCCTTCGCGCTCCGGCAGGCCAAGGCCGCGCTCAGAGCCGCGTTCACGATGAACGAGGACGCCGGTCTGCGCTTCGAACAGGAGGCATTCGGCGTGGTGTTCGGCAGTGCCGATCGCGTCGAGGGTACGGCCGCATTCGTCGAGAAGCGGCCGCCGGCCTGGCAGCACAAGTAAGCTCGGCCTTAGTGGTGGCCGGATTTGATGCATTCGACTATCCGCGCGCCGAAATCGGCTAGTTTCTTTTCGCCCATCCCTCGAATGCCGCGTAGCGCTTCCAGAGTTGTGGGCCGGCCCCTGGCAAGTTCGCGCAGGGTTGCGTCGTGGAGGATGACGAACGCCGCGACGCCGCGTTCTTTGGCGATTTCGCGGCGCAGGATTCGCAGGCTTTCGTAGAGCGCCTCGTCTACATCGCGCCAGGAGGTTTCCTCGATCCGGGTCCTGGGTGCCTTGGGTTTTTTTGCCTGTACCAGATTGACCGCGCGCCGGCCGCCCATCACTTCTCGTGAAAGGGCGTTCAGCTTCAGTACCGGGCGGTCACCCGCCGTGCGCTCAAGCAGGCCCGCATCGATGAGCTGATAGATCAAATTTCTGAGCGTCTTCCGCGGCAGGTCTTTCAACAGGGCATAGGTGGAAAGCTTTTCATGGCGTAGCTGGCGCACTCGTTCGTTGTCCGCGCCGATAAGGACGTCGATCACGTGCTCGATACCGAAGCGCTGCTCGACACGCGCCACGCAGGAGAGCACCTTTTGCGCGAGCACGGTCGAATCGGCGACGCCCTCCACCTCGTCCAGGCAAAAGTCGCATGCGGCACAGTTCGCAGCCTGGTAAATTTCGCCGAAGTAGGCCGACAGGGTTGCATGACGGCATCGAACGACCGTGGCGAAGCGGCGCATCTCCTCCAGAAGCTGTTTGCCGCTCTCCGCCACTTCAGGAAGAGCCGCCGCTTCTTCGGCGCTCCGCGCCATCAGGTTTTGCCAGCGCATCACGTCGGCCGCTGAGTAGAAGAGCACGCATTCCGCGGGAAGGCCGTCACGACCGGCGCGGCCGGTCTCCTGCTGGTAGGCCTCGATCGATTTGGGAAGCGCCGCGTGGATGACGCATCGGATATCGCTGCGGTCGATCCCCATCCCGAAGGCGACCGTCGCCACCACCACGTCGATCTCTTCCGCGGCGAAGCGATCCTGTGTGCGGCGGCGCTCGTCTGCTTCCATCCCGGCATGATAGTAAGCGGCGCGGATGCCCTCCGCGGAAAGGTATTGAGCTATGTGCTCGGTGTCTTTTCTGCTGATGCTGTAGACGATCGATGCCTCACCGCTATGCCGCCGAAGCGTATCCGCGATTTGCGGCTTCACATCCAGTTTCGGACGTACCCGGTAGAGAAGATTCGGGCGATCGAAGGATCCGACCAGTACGGTCGGATCCTGGAGCCCAAGTTGCTCGATGATGTCGCGGCGCACGCGCTCGGTGGCGGTTGCGGTGTAGGCGTGAAGGCTCGCGCTGCGGAAACGGGTCTTCAGCTCCGCGAGTTGGCGATATTCCGGCCGGAAGTCATGCCCCCACTGGCTGATGCAGTGCGCCTCGTCGATCGCGAAGGTGGAGACATCAAGGCGCCCGGCGAGCTCGAGAAAACGCGGCGTGAGCATCCGCTCCGGCGCGACGAAGACAAGATGATGTTTGCCCGCAGCGATCTCGCGCTCGACGCTGCGAATTTCCGTCAAGTCCATGCCGCTATGCAGCGCGGCGGCGGGATAGCCGCAGGCGCGGAGCGCATCGACCTGATCCTTCATCAGCGCGATAAGCGGCGAGACAACGATATCGGTGCGCCCGGCGACGGCCGGCGGCACCTGGTAGCAGAGCGACTTGCCGCCCCCGGTCGGCATCACGACCAACGAGTCGCGCCGATCGAGGCCAGCCCAAATCGCCTCTGCCTGCAGCGGCCGGAGGCTCTCATAGCCCCAGAAGCGGCGCACGGTCGCGAGGATTTTGTCCGATGTCCGCCTGCTCGCGTCCTGCTCCACGCTCGGCCACTCTATCGTTTAGCCGACGCATAGCAACCCTTATCCGTTCATGTTTTGTTGAACTGGCGTTCAGAGCGCGACGTAAAATCAGCGCGCGTTTCTATCGACCCCATCTGCCCGCTAGGCTACAAATGAATCGAGGAACGGCTTTGGACGCCTGCATCGCGGCGAACGGGAAGACTTATCGGATGGACCTTGAACTGACTGAAGCGCAACGCGGCGCCCGCGACATCGCGCGGCGGTTCTCGCGCGAGAAGCTTGGACCGATCGGGGTCGAGGCCGACCGCTCGCATCGCTATCCCGCCGAAGCGATTGCCGAGCTCGCGAAACTCGGGATGCTCGGTATCTTCCTTCCCGAACAGTACGGCGGCGCGGGACTCGATCACGTTTCCTACTCGCTGGTGCTTGAGGAACTCGCGGTCGAATGCGCATCGACGGCCGTCATAATGTCGGCCCATTGTTCGCTCGCGTCGTGGCCGATTCTCGGACTCGGCACCGAACAGCAAAAAAATCATTTTCTCCCCAAAATGGCGACCGGCGACTGGCTCGGATGCTTTGCGCTGACCGAGCCGCAGGCGGGCTCCGATGCGGCCGGGCAGAAGACCCGCGCCATCCTCGACGGCGACTCCTACGTTATCAACGGCACCAAGAACTTCATTACCAACGCGCCGCAATCCAAAGTGGCTATTGTGTTTGCGATGACCCAGCCCGACAAGGGCCATCATGGAATCAGCGCGTTTGCGGTCGAGACCGATACTCCCGGATGGTCGGTAACCCGGGTCGAAGACAAGATGGGAATCCATGGCGCGCATTCCGCGCAGTTGAGTTTTTCCGATATGCGCGTGCCGCGCGAGAATCTAATCCTCGGCGAGTGCCAGGGGTTCAAGGTCGCGATGAAAACGCTGGACGGCGGGCGGATCGGAATCGCCTCGCAGGCGCTTGGAATCGCGCGCGCGTCGCTCGAGGCGTCGCTGAAGTACGCGCAGCAGCGCCTCACGTTCGGCAAGCCGATCGCTTCCTATCAGGCGATTCAGTGGAAGCTCGCCGACATGGCAGTCGAGATCGATGCGGCTCGTTTGCTGACCCATCGCGCGGCCACGCTCAAAGATCGCGGCGAGTCGTGCACCAGGGAATCGGCGATGGCGAAATTGTTCGCCTCGGAGACCGCGATGAAGTCGGCGACCGAGGCCGTGCAAATCCACGGCGGCTACGGCTACACAAAGGAATTCAAGGTCGAGCGCTATTTCCGCGACGCAAAGATAACCGAGATTTACGAGGGGACGTCCGAGATTCAGCGCCTGGTCATCGCGAGCAGCGTGCTCGATAACCGCTGAGGTCATCAGGTGAGCAGCAAAAAAAAATGGCTTGAGACGACCTACCGGCAGGCGAGCGAGCGCCCGATTCGATTCTCGACCGTGTCGGACATGGAGCTCGACCCGCTCTACACCCCCGACGACGTGAGCGGTTCCTACGACGACGCAATCGGCAATCCCGGCGAGTTTCCCTACACCCGCGGTGTGTACGGCTCGATGTATCGCGGGCGGCTCTGGACCATGCGCCAGTTCGCCGGCTTCGGGCTTGCCGAGGACACCAACGCGCGTTTCCACTTTCTGCTCGGCCAGGGGCAGGACGGGCTTTCCACCGCGTTCGACATGCCGACCCTGATGGGCTACGACGCCGACCACGAGCGCGCGCTCGGCGAAGTGGGACGCGAGGGCGTCTCGGTCTCCACAGTTTACGACATGGCGACGCTGTTCAATCGCATCCCGCTGGACAAAGTCAGCACCTCGATGACGGTGAATTGTTCCGCGTCGATCCTGCTCGCGATGTACCTGGTGGTGGCCGAGCGCAACGGAATTCCCTGGGATCGTGTCGGTGGCACGATTCAGAACGATATGCTCAAGGAATATATCGCGCAGAAGGAATGGATTTGCCCGCCGCGGCCCGCGCTCAGAATTGTCACCGACATGATCGAGTTTTGCGCCCGAAAAGTCCCGCGCTGGCACGCGGTCTCGATCTCCGGCTACCACATTCGCGAGGCAGGCTCGACCGCGGTGCAGGAGCTTGCGTTCACAATCGCCGACGGAATCTGTTACGTCGAGGATGCAATCAAGCGTGGCTTGAGTGTCGATGACTTTGCGCAGCGGCTCTCGTTCTTCTGGAATCTGCACAATGATTTTCTCGAGGAGGTCGCCAAACTTCGCGCCGCGCGCCGGCTCTGGGCGCGTATCATGAAGGATCGCTTCGGCGCGAAGAATCCGAAATCGATGATGCTGCGCACCCACGCGCAGACCGCCGGCGCCTCGCTCACCGCGCAGCAGCCGATGAATAATGTCGTGCGGGTCGCGATCCAGGCGCTCGCCGGCGTACTCGGCGGCGTCCAGTCGCTCCACACCAACTCGATGGACGAGACACTCGCGCTGCCAACCGAGCAGGCCGTGATGGTCGCGCTGCGCACTCAGCAGGTGATTGCCGAGGAGACTGGAGTCACCAACACGATCGATCCGTTCGGCGGCAGCTACGCCGTCGAAGCGCTCACCGACCGAATGGAACGCGAGGCAAGCGACTATATCCGGCGCATCGACGAGATGGGCGGGATGATCAAGGCAATCGAGACCGGCTACCCGCAGCGCGAAATCGCGGAAGCCGCGTTCCACTTCCAGCGCCAGCTCGAGCAGGGGATCAAGACCGTGGTCGGGGTGAACAAATATTCGATGCCAGAGGAAATTCCTATTGCGACCCTCAAGATCGACGCGGCGATCGAAGAGAAGCAGATTCAACGCGTGCGCAAGGTCAAGCGCGAACGAAATTCGGCCGCCGTCAAAGCGGCGCTCGCCCGGGTGGCGGAAGTTTGCCGCTCCGGCGAGAACCTGATGGAACCGATTTGCGAGGCGGTGCGCCACGACGCGACCGTCGGCGAGGTAAGCGATATCTTCCGCGCCGAGTTCGGCGTGTACACTGATCCAGGCTGGATTTAGCGATGGCGGACAAGAGACTCAGAATTTTGGTTGCGAAGCCCGGACTCGACGGTCACGATCGCGGCGCAAAAATAATTGCGCGTGCGCTGCGCGACGGCGGTTTCGAAGTGATCTACACCGGCCTGCATCAGACACCTGAAATGATCGCCGAGGCCGCCGTGCAGGAAGATGCCGACGCGGTCGGACTCAGCGTGCTTTCGGGCGCGCACATGACGCTATTTCCCGAAGTGATGCGCCTGCTTAAAGAGCGCGGCGCCGGCGACGTCGCGGTTTTCGGCGGTGGAATCATTCCCGACGAAGACGCCGCCAAGCTGAAAGCGATGGGCGTGCGTCAGATATTTACCCCCGGCGCATCAACCGAAGATATCGTCAAGTGGGTGCGCGAAAACGTCGCGCCACGTTAGTCACTCGCCATGGATTTCGATCTTACCGAAGAGCAGCGCCGCATCCGCGAGACGCTGACCGACTTCGCCGAGCGGGAAATCAAGCCGCACTCGGCCAGGTGGGATAAGGAAGAGACCTTCCCGCGCCACATTGTCGAACAGCTCGGCCAACTCGGCTTCCTCGGCGTGGCATTCCCCGAAAAGTTCGGCGGCGGCGGCGCCGACACGCTCTCGCAGGTGCTCGTGGTCGAGGTACTATCGCGTTACGACGCGTCGATCGGACTCACTTGCGCGGCGCACATGTCGCTCTCGACCGGGCATATCGCCGGGTTCGCAAGCGACTCGCTCCGCGATCAATATGTGCCGCAGATGCTTCAGGCGAAGAAGCTCGGTGCATGGTGCCTCACCGAGCCCAGCTCCGGTTCCGACGCGGCCGCGATGCTCACCAGGGCAACTCGCATCGGCGACAACTTTTCCATCAACGGCTCCAAAATGTTCATCACCAACGGCACCGTCGCCGACGTTTACGTAGTGATGGCGGTAACCGACCCGTCGCGCGGGCGCGATGGAGTCTCCGCTTTCATCGTCGATCGCGGCGTGGCCGGACTTTCGAACGGAAAGAAAATCGAAAAACTCGGGCTCAGAGCTTCCGATACTGCCGAAGTGAACTTCGAGAACGTCACCGTGCCTGCGCGAAACCTGGTCGGCGAACTCGGTGCAGGTTACAGACAGACGCTAAAGGTGCTCGAGGCCGGGCGCATCGGGATCGCCGGGTTCGCCGCCGGAATCGCACGCGGCGCATTCGAGGAAGCGCGTTCCTATGCGCTCGAGCGAGGCCAGTTCGGCAAAAAGATCGCCGAATTCCAGGCAATCCAATGGATGTTCGCCGACATGGCCACCCGTATCGACGCATCATGGGTGCTGATCTGCCGAGCCGCCGCGCTCAAAGATGCCGGCAAACCGTTCGCGCGCGAGGCCGCGATGGCCAAGCTGTTCGCATCCGAGACCGCGATGTGGTCAACCATCAAAGCGGTGCAAATCCATGGCGGCTATGGCTACGTCACCGACTTCCCGGTCGAACGTTATATGCGTGACGCCAAGCTTTCCGAAATCGGCGAGGGCACCAGCGAAGTCCAGCGCATGATTATCGCGAAGTCGATCCTCCGCGAGGGCTATCTTCCCGCTTGATCGTTCATTTGATCTTGGGATCGGATCGGTCGGTTAGTCTTCCAGCAGATCTTCGCGGATGACAGGAAATCGAAACGGGGATAACCGGAGCGAACGACGGAAAGGAACATCCACATGGCAAAGGGACATGCGATCGTAATCGGCGGAAGCATGGCGGGACTGTGCGCCGCGCGCGTGCTCAGCGGTTTCTACGACAAAATCACCGTGGTCGATCGCGACAGCTATCCAGCCGGCGCGCACGAGCGGCCCGGCGTTCCCCAAAGCAGGCACGTGCATGCGCTGCTCGCGCGCGGGCGCCTCGAACTCGACCGGCTCTTCCCGGGATTCGAAACACGCATGCTCGAGCGCGGCGCAATCGAGATCAATTTCAGCCGCGACTTCGCGACCCTTAGACCCAGCGGATGGGCCGTGCGCCGTTCAGACCGGATCACCACGCTGTTCGCGAGCCGCGTGTTGATCGAGGCCACTATCCGGGAATTGCTCCGCCGCTCGTCCAACGTCGAACTGATCGAACGCGCTGACGCCGTGGACTTCGAGACTACTCGCGCCGATTCGCTCCGCGTGACCGGAGTGAAGGTCAATCCGCGCGACGGCGGCGCCGCGTTCACCCTGAAGGGCGATCTAATTGTCGATGCGAGCGGGCGCTCGACCAGGTGTCCCGCGTGGATCGAGGCGATGGGCTTGCCGATGCCCGCCGAGACGGTGGTCGATTCGCATACCGGTTACGCATCGCGATGGTACAACGTGAATCCCAAGAGCCGTCCAAAAGATTGGTGGTGGAAGGGAATCTGGATCGATCCGGTTGCCGAGAATTTTTCCACCGCGGGCGTGATGTTTCCGGTCGAAGGCGATCGAATGATCGTCACGATGGCGGGAATCGGCGGCCATTATCCGCCCAGCGACGAGCAGGCGTTTACCGCGAGACTCGCGGAACTGCGCTCCCCGATTATTGCCACGGAAGTCGCGCTCGCGGAGCCTATTTCGAAGGTCTATTCCTACCGGCAGATGGCGAACCGATGGCGCCACTACGAGAAATGGAACGCGCGGCTCGACGGCTTCGTCGCGCTCGGCGATTCGTCGTGCGCGTTTAATCCGGTCTATGGGCAGGGGATGACTTCGGGAGCGCTCTCCGCGCTGATCCTCGGTGAATGCCTTAAGAATCACACCACCGACGATCCGGAATTGCCGCGCAAGTTCTTCGCCGCCCAGGCGCGTTTCCAGGCCGAGCCGTGGGGACTCGCCACCGGTGCGGATTTCAGAATCGCCGGCACCGAAGGTACTCGTCCGTTGCTTAGCCGCATGCTCGATCCGCTTCTCGGACGAATCTTCGAAGTTGCCAACGACGATCCGAATATCGGCGAGCGTATCGGCGAAGTGATCAACATGATCAAGCCCCCGTCCGCGCTGTTCGAGATGTCGTTGCTCGCGCTGATTGCGAAGGCATGGTCGCGACGACTCATCAAAGGCAGACCGACGGCCGCTCCCAGCACTCCGATGCCGCCGTTGACGCTTGAGGTTCTGATTCAGGCGTGAATTTCGGAGCCGGTATGCGCCAGGTAGTCGCGGTAAGCCTGGTTGCTCTTGAGCAATTCAAGGTGAGTGCCGGCGGCGGCCATCGTTCCGCCGTGAACGAATAAGACCCGGTCGCATGCGGCAAGCGTGTCGGCGCGATGCGCAACGATAATCACGATTCGGTCGCGGGCCAGCGCGCGCAAGGTTTTGATCAGAGCGGATTCGGAACCCGCATCGAGCGGCGCGGTCGGCTCGTCCAGCACCATGATTTCCGGGCGGCGAAGCAGGGCGCGCGCGATCGCTATTCGCTGCTTCTGCCCGACCGACAGACGCGCACCGCGCCGCCCCAGCATCGTTGCGTAGCCATCGGGCAACTGCTCGATAAACCCGGCCGCTCCCGCCATCGCGGCCGCTTCGCGCACGCCGGCGTCCGATGCTCCCGGGCTTCCATACCGGATGTTGTCGTCGATTGAGACTGAAAACAGCGACTCCTGCTGGAATACAAAGCCGACTCGTTCACGAATCGCATCCGGTGCGACCGAGCGCGAATCCGTGCCGTCGAATTCGATCGTTCCCGCCGACGGTTCGAGGAAGCGCGGAATCGAATAGATAAGCGTGGTCTTGCCGCATCCGCTCGGCCCCGCAAGAGCGACCAGTTCGCCCGCTCTGAGAGCCATCGATACGTCACTGAGCACCGTGGTCGCGCCATAGCCGATCGCAACCCCGCGGAACTCGAGCGTGCCGATTCGGGGACCGAGCCCGGCCGTGCCGTTTCCCGCGAGTTCCACCGCAGCCGGCTCGCCCAGATTGTCGAGTACGCTATGCACCCGTCTGAGGCCCGCGACCGGCGCCTGCACCGCCGCCCACGTGCTGCCGATTATCGACATCGGATTCGACAGCATCGCTCCGTAGCTCGAGAGCAGCACGATATCGCCGAGCGTCATCCGCCCGTTAATGACCTGGGTGAAAAGGTAATAGGTGGCGTATCCAATCAGCACCCCGACTAGCGGAGTGAGCACGATCAATATCACAGCGACGATCGCAAGCATCTTGAGTGTCGCTCGGTACGACGCCCTGCTTGCCGAATCGACCGCCGCGGTTTCGCGCTGTTCCTGCCCGAACGCTTTTATCAGTTGCACCTGCGCGACGCGTTCCTCGAACGCCGCCATCACATTGCTGCCGCGCTCGCGCATCGACTGACTCTGGCCGCGGATTGCGCGGCCGAAGATGCCGCTGCCGAGAGCTATTACGGGCAGAAACGCGATCGCGATCCCGACGATCACCGGTTGATTGCTGAATTGCGCCGACAGCACGATCATCGCCATCGCGAACATCAGGATCGACATCACCGGCGACAGCACCCCGCGATAAAAGACCGGGCCAATCGATGCGCTGTCATACATCACCCGGAAAACCGCGTCGCCGATTTTCTGATCGGCGTAAAGCGCGAGCGGCGAACGCAGAAATCGCTCGTAGATCGCCGTGCGCACGGATTGGTTCATCCGCTGCGTCAAATCGATTGTGACTCGGGTCTCCAGGTAGCCGAACAAACCATTCCACAAGCTGCCGCCCTCGTTCGCTTCGTCCGCCGTCGCTCCCGCCTGGTCCAGTCCT